>CBDUBK010000528.1:0-2351 GCA_965365375.1 uncultured bacterium
ACATGCAGGTATTCAATATTCTTATCAGAAAGCACCGTGATGTTTGAAACGATCAGGAACTGTCCCTTGCGTGCCATGTTGATCTTTACGGTTACCGCTTCGGGATTGGTATCGGGTTCTTCCTGTGGTGCGGTGTAAAATGCTTTGGCTGCCTGTGAGATCAAAATACCATCACCCAGGTAGGTCCAGCCAAGAATTTCATCCGGCCTTAATTCTCTTGGTGCTGTATAAACCGGAACGGTTTTATCACCTGGTGGAGCATCATCAGGATCCATGTAAGGAAAAGTAGTGGTCACTTTCAGGTCCACTGATCCGCCGAGTGCAACTGTTGCTTCGGATGGAGTAAGCTGCATGCTCTTAAAATAGGTCCAGTCACTGAAGTGGGTTGTGGTGACTCTTACCTGTTTGTTGATCTTATCAACCGTACTGTTGGTAAGTGCCTGCCACACTCCCTTATCATCCTGGTAAGCGATATCCAGGAATTCGGGCAAGGTTCCCTCGAGGTCCTGGTCGGAATAATTAAAAATTATGGTAACCGGCAAGGCGAATTGTTCACCATGCGGAGATAACCTGTAGGATATGCCGAGTGCAGAAGGTAATTGTTTGGTTACGGGTTGTATGGTGATGGTTTTATCCGCTGCCAGGGCACCTGCGGGAATTATGATCTTTACTTTGCCATTGGCACTCTCCAGTTCACCGCCAGCTGCGCCAATGATTTTTGATACTGGTGTACCGACAGGCGTTCCAACTGCGGTGGCTGTCACATCAGGATCAATAACTTCCGGCAATTCCTTTTCGTCCTTTTTACAGGATGCCAGCATCCATACCAAAAGGGAGATGGATAATATTTGCTTGATTGACATGGTTAAGGTTTTCGTGGGAGCGAATGTAACCGTCACCAGGATGGATAGTCAAGCAGTGAATGACCGGGTTGTAAATATTGGTGTATGAATTGGAGTGGGTTAAATTACCTGACAGTTCACCTATTCGCAAAACTGTTTTGAATAATTGTAGTATAGCCGGGAAGGCGGGAAGGCGGGAAGTAGAGAACTAAATTCAAAACCTCTGCGCAATCTCCTTTTCTCCTTTCTCTGCGGTGAAAATTCGAAAATATTATATAATGTCTTGATTTAATAATGACTATCTGAAATAAGTACTCTACTTACCGCCTTCCCGCCTTCCCGGCTATGCCTTTTCTCTTCTCTAATTGTTTCAACTTGAAATTGTTTTATAAGCGAATCTTAGAAAACAGTAATACTGACTTAACTAGTCTTACTAAAGTCCCGGCGATGTCTCGGGGAAACTCTCACAAAAAATCAATCTGTTCTCATCTTTAGCTAAACAAATTATAAAATAGCCATAGAAATCGTAATCATCTCTATAATAATATAAATAATCATTTTTCTTCTCTGAAAAATCATACAAGCTAACCTGAACATGACTCTTACCCGAATTATGAAATTTCACTTCAAAGCTGTCAAAAGGCATGAATCTAAATCTCGTCATCAAACTATCCTTTTGATCTTTTGAAATACCTGCGAATACAATTGACTGATTGCTTTCGAATTTTTTAGTCTCTAGTATATACCCTTTTTTGAGACCTGTAAATCCTTCAAAATCTCTAATAACATTATTACGATTTGATCCTGCACACCCATAAAAAGTAATAATTAAAAAAAATAGGATCGCCAGGTGGCACTGGCATTCCTTAAAAAATCTTCCTTTCTTTGCGGCAACCAAAGCTAAAATCATGTCTGTTTTTTTTCCTGAATTCTTTGAAAGCAATGAATACTTCATTGATGAAAAAGTCCAGTTCCTCAAATTCCATAATGAATATAAGGTTTATGATCCTATGGGGCTTCATGTTGGCTCTGTAAACCAGCATGTATCCGGCTGGCATAAAGTACTGCGTCTTTTCTTAAGCAAGGCGATGTTCCCTTTTCACCTGGAGGTATCTGATAATAATGGCAAACTCCTGGCAAGCATTGACCGGGGCTGGACCTTCTGGATGTCGAAGATCACCATCAAAGACGGCAATGGTTCTGTTTCAGGATACATCCGCCAGAAGTTCCGCTTCCTGAAACCGCGCTTCCAGATCTTTGACCAGAATGAATCGCAGATCGCGGAGATCAATGGTGACTGGAAGGCCTGGGTATTTAATATCACCGATAACAACGGAACACAGATCGGCACCATCAATAAAAAATGGGGCGGTGTGGCGAAGGAGTTTTTTACATCCGCGGATAAATATCATGTAAGCATTGTGCCTGAATATGCGGAAGACAGGAATAAGATGAATATCGTGGTGACTGCTATTACAATTGATATGGTGCTGAAGGAAAGCAAGTAGA
>CBDUBK010000529.1:0-2344 GCA_965365375.1 uncultured bacterium
CAGGTAAAATACCTTTTGTCCGCCGCAAACTTGCCTTATGCGATGAAGCGCTGGTAAATTATTAACCCTGCTCTTTTGAAT
This sequence comes from uncultured bacterium, assembly GCA_965365375.1. GTDB lineage: Bacteria > Bacteroidota > Bacteroidia > Chitinophagales > Chitinophagaceae > Flavisolibacter. Next base: position 82 of record CBDUBK010000529.1, read on the forward strand.
TCTTTCCCCTGATCCTTCTCCAGGTTTTATTCAGGAAACCAGAAAAAAACCGGAATTGTCCAAATGGGATCGACAGTACAATTAATATAATAGGATATCCGAAAGCCAGCATTGAGATCTTCAGCAGCCAATATAGGGGAGAGGAAGAATCCAGGTTCAGCCAACCGGTGATTTTAGCCGTTAACCAGACGGTTGAACTACCCGTGAGAGCAAATACTACCAGGATAAGAACCAGGTCCAGGTTGTTAACCTTCCATTTCTCCTTTAATTTTTCGAACATGACCACACTTTATTGAGAAGTCCAAATTAAGGGTTAGTGATCTCTGATTAAAATCCTTATTATTATGATGTAAATCAGCTCGCCGAAACACGCATTTAAGCCTCAAATTGAAGGTTTAGGGTATCTGACAAAAACATGACATATTATTTTTGGGCGCCATCTGATGGATTCAAAAATCCGTTGAAACCCGCGCCCAGCCTGTGTTAAAAAAATTTTAAACATGTTGATATTTTGTTGGAATCCTGACTTATTTTTGCAGCCAATTCAGGAAATTTTTCCACATAATTTCATCATATTCAATTAATATGATTGGTCATAGATCGAGCAAGAGGTTAGTAATTTTTTCCTTCATTCTTACCACATTATTGTCGTTTGGTTCAAAAGTTATGGCTCAGGACGGCCAGGCGCTGTATCAGCAGAACTGTGCTTCCTGTCACGCTATCAACAAAAACCTGACTGGTCCAGCACTTGCCGGACTGGAAACACGCGGTCCGTGGTCCGACAGGAAGGCGTTGTATGACTGGGTACACAATCCGGCCAAATTCATGGCTAATGATCCTTATACCCAGGGACTTAAAGCCCAGTATGGTGGTGTTCTGATGACTGCTTTCCCACAGCTTTCTGATAAGGATATCGACGCAATCGTTGATCATATCAATAAGGCAGCTGCTGCAACTGCGGCGAAACCTGAAGGTGGCGGATCCGGAGCTGATGCGAATGCACAGGTGTACGATGAGTCTGATGATTCCATTTTATATGGTATCCTGACCCTGATCCTTGCAGTTGTTGCCCTGGTTATGCTCCAGGTAAACAGCAACCTGAGAAAACTGGCTGATGATAAAGATGGTCTTCCAGCCCAGGAGCCGATTCCTTTCTACAGAAATAAAACTTATATCACCCTTCTTACCCTGATCCTCTTCGTTGTAGGTGGATTCTATGTAGTAAAGGGCGCTATCGGGCTGGGTCGCAGCAAAGGGCAGCAGCCTGAGCAGCCGATCTACTTCTCCCATAAAGTTCACGCCGGTCAGAACCAGATCAACTGTCTGTACTGTCACGGTGGTGCTTTCGAAGGAAAACATGCAAACATCCCTTCAGTAAATGTTTGTATGAACTGTCACATGGCGATCGGTGAATATGCCGGAGCACAATTGTACCGTGAAGACGGAACACAGGTGGATGGTACCGCAGAGATCCAGAAGCTGTATGAATTTGCAGGATGGGATCCGGGAAGCCGCACCTACAACGGAAAAGGCAAACCAATCGAGTGGATCAAATTACATAACCTTCCTGACCACGTTTACTTCAACCACGCTCAGCACACTAAAGCGGGTAATGTTCAGTGCCAGACCTGTCACGGTGAGATCACCAATATGGACGAAGTGTACCAGTTCTCTGACCTCAGCATGGGATGGTGTGTGAACTGTCACCGCGAAACCAAAGTGAACTTTGTTGATTCAACCGGAACAAAAGGAAACAAGTTCTATAGCATCTACCAGAAATATCATAACGAGATCAAGAGCGGAGCGAGAGATAGTGTAACTGTAAGTGATATCGGAGGCGTTGAATGTCAGAAGTGTCACTACTAATCTTCAGCAACCCTTAAAAAGTAAAAAGAATTCTTCAATCATAGGTCGGCTTTGAACCCGGCTCTTGACCAACGAAACATAATATGGCTAACAAAAAGTACTGGCAAAATTTCTCAGAACTTAATTCCAGCGAAAAAGCGAAGAAGCTTGCCGAGAACGAATTTCAGGAAGACCTGCCGTTTGAAACTGCAGACCAGAAAAAATTAGCTGACGCTCCTGCTTCAAGGAGAGACTTCTTAAAATATCTTGGTTTCAGCACTGCTGCTGCTGCGGTTGCCGCAAGCTGCGAAATCCCGGTTAAGAAATCAATTCCTTTTCTAAATCGTCCGGGAGATATCACTCCTGGAATCGCTGATTTCTATGCTTCTACCTACGTTAGCGGTGGTGAATCCATCCC
>CBDUBK010000530.1:0-2332 GCA_965365375.1 uncultured bacterium
TATCGAGCAGCTCCTCTGCCGACTTCGATATTTTCACGATCTCTTCTACCGGCTTGTCAAGACCCAGGGTTTTGGCGATATTATTGGCCGTGCCCAATGGTAATACTGCAATGGGCCAGTGATGATCCAGCACTTTACGGTCAAGCATTTTTTTACTGATCTTTCTAACGGTGCCGTCACCCCCGGCAATAACAATGAAAGCAGCTTCTTCATCAAAATCCTTTATACTGCTTTTCTTTGTGGATGAATATCTACACTGGTAACCCTGGTTTTCAATCAGGCTGGTTAAATTTTCCTGGTTGTGCGCTTCGTCACCTGCTGTAGGATTATGAAAGAGCTGGATAGTGGTAGTACTTGTTTTTTCCTGCATATGGTAGTGCCTGTTAAAATTGTACCAGAGGAGGTGGCATGAAAATATGGGCGTTAAGTGTATGAGAATCCTAATTACAAATGATGATGGAATTTACAGCCCCGGCATAGCTGCACTGGCACGCACCGCGTCAAGGTTTGGAGAAGTAACGGTAATAGCACCCGATGTGGAGCAATCCTCTATGGGGCATGCGGTCACACATTCTCGACCGCTTTCATTCAAACGCTCACCTATTACTTTTGAAGGCATTGAAGCATTCCGCGTAAATGGTACGCCGGCAGACTGCGTGGCATTGGGAACTCATTTATATTCGAAAATTGATGTGGTGCTTTCAGGGATCAACCTGGGTCCCAACCTTGGCAACTCCATGTGGCACTCGGGTACGCTGGCTGCTGCGAAACAGGCGGTCCTCCTTGGCATCAAGGGTATTGCCCTGAGTACCCCGGTTGGTAAATCTGAACCTGATTTCTCTACCATCGAACCTTATGTTGCCCAGGTACTTGAATTATTACTGCCAACAGAAGGATTAAGTCTTTTTAATGTGAACTTCCCGCCGCAACCTAAGGATATCAAATGGACCCGGCAATCAGTGAGCCTTTATGATGGAAAGATCGTCCCGGGAATGGATCCCATGGGAAGAAAACATTACTGGTTTACGGTGACACCACTGGAGCCTGCTGAATCTGATACAGACCGCTGGGCAGTGGAAAACGGGTTTGTTTCCATCACACCATTAAGACTGGACCTTACCAACGAGCAGGAACTGGCAGCAAGAATGAAACAGACCCCGGTAAGCAGTAAGCTTTAGTCTATTCATGCTTCTTCATATAATATCAAAGCGGCTTAACTTCGGCAGCAATTAAAAACGCATGTCGAAAAGAACTGATTATATCACCTGGGATGAATACTTCATGGGTGTGGCGCTGCTCAGTGGCCGCAGGAGCAAAGATCCCTCTACACAGGTGGGTGCCTGCATTGTAAACAGCCAGAACAAGATCGTTGGTGCAGGTTATAATGGATTGCCCATGGGTTGTGATGATGAAAATTTTCCCTGGGAAAAATCGGGAGCATTCCTGGAAACCAAATATCCCTATGTCTGCCATGCTGAGCTGAATGCCATCCTGAACAATATCGGCATGGATCTTTCGGGCTGCCGCATCTACACTGCTTTGTTCCCCTGCAACGAATGCAGCAAGGCCATCATACAATCAGGAATCAGGGAGGTGATCTTCCTGAGTGATAAATACGATGGTACTGATGTATCCAAAGCCAGCAAGCGCTTATTGGAATCCTCGGGGGTTTCTTTCAGGAAAGTGCTGGTGAACAGGAACAGTATTGAACTCTCCTTTGATGAGAACAGGGTTTGAGGCTATTGGCCATTGGCAGTTGGCTGGTTAACTGCCATGTATAACCGCAAAGAGCCTCCCCGGCATTTAAATTGCATCCCTTTCCACAAATGATTTAACATGAGTATTACTGAACTGATTGTCCTTCTTGTAATCGCAGCGGTTTGCGGAGGTATCGGGCAATCCCTTGCAGGATATGACCTGGGCGGCTGCCTGGTTTCCATAGTCGTGGGTTTTATTGGTGCCTACATCGGTATGTGGATGGCTGGCAAATTCGGACTTCCGGAAATATTCGCCGTGAATATAGGGGGTAAAACATTTCCCATAATCTGGGCCATAATCGGGTCAGCAGTTTTCACACTGATCGTTGCACTGATCAGGCGGGCTGTTGGCGGGGGCAGAAGATATTAATGCTTTCAGCAACCCCATGGAGGATGGCCTGATTTTTTCATACGGATCAGTCAAAACAAGGTAATATGAAAAGATTTTTTTTACTGGCAGGATTTGCAGCCACACTTTTTGCCTGCAATAACGACAGCGCAACCGTAACCGTTGATAAGGATAGCTCTGGTAATGCTGCGCGCAGCACGGAAAGAACTTATACATCCACTGATGG
>CBDUBK010000531.1:0-2331 GCA_965365375.1 uncultured bacterium
AATGTTCAGCGATCAGGTTCCGGTCATCACCTGTCATTTCAAGGCTGTCAACCATCATGAGCGTCCTCGTTTCCACAGTCACCAGGTTACGTCCCAGTTCAAGCATTTCGGGCAGGTGGGAATCTTTGAAATATAATTGCCCGGTAAGTTCGTTGTATTCTTTATCGAAAGTGCCACCGGTAATAAAAATGCGAATACTCATGTTCCGGTAAAATTAGGAGGAATGAGAAAGGTTTCACGCAAAGGCGCTAAGAAAAAGTCGCAAAAAAAATGTACGGGAATTTCAATCATTAAATGACTTCGCCTCCATCCTGTTTTGAGGACTATACTGGAAATCAATATTGAAATCAGGCTTTTGCATCTTTTTCCATTTTTAAACCAAGTGCATATCCAATGATAGCCCCGATGACTGCTCCCAGCACCAGTGCTGTTGTGCTTCCTGAAGCAAAATAACCGATCAGCAAACCAAATACACTAAAAAGGATCGCCCATACAATGCGGCCTTTTGTTCTCTGGCTTGCTGGTATGTCGGATGGTTTCCTGTATTCGTGGTGTCCGGGACGTTTCCTGCTTTGTGGCATAAATAATCTTTAATTCCCTAAGGTATTAAAAACCTTCCCGTGGATTTATGATCTTCATTCATTTACCCGGCTTTGACAAATGAAGGTTGGTTACATTTGAGGATGCAAGAAATATCCATTACCAGCGAAGACCAGGCAGCTGTTGCTATTTTATTTGCCAGTGTTATGGCCGGAGGTACTTCCCTCAACCAGTCCCAGATTGAACAACTGTCCAGGATGCTGGTTCTTTCTTCAAGGTTCAAATCCTCTTCACTGAATGAACTCACCGTGCAGGCGCTTTCGCTCCAGTCGCAATTCGGCAGCAAGGCGGTGATCGAAAAAAGCGCCCCGCTGATTGATCCGGATTTTGGAGAAACACTTTTTGCCATGTGTTGTGAACTGGTTACGGCTGATGGAAAGGTGGATGAGAGCGAAAGCGAGGTGCTGGCCATGATTGCTTTATACCTTGGGATGAAGATGGAATCCATGAAAATGATCCTGTCCGCATTTCTTATTAGAAACAGGTGGAATGTTCAGATCATTGAAAACCAGGAATAATAATCTAATTGTTTCAAGAGAAGCTGGAGGAATGCCCATGGCAGAGGTATGAGTATAGAAAATATGTGTCAGGGGGCTTGCATATATTCGGTCCGACTGGTAGTTTTACGTGAACATTACCGTAAAATTACTAAGTACCAAAACTATGCTTCGAGAGATCCTGACCCTTACAGTGAATAATATTCCCACACAGTACTATATCAAGTTTGGAAAGGACAGGCAAAGATTTTCTTTCCAGCCTACCCTCAAAAACAAGGATGCCCCCGTTTTTGTGATCCTCGTGCGTGATGGTGAACTGAAACTGGCGGGTGAAATCGACCAGGTAATGGAAGCGCAGGCAAGGGAAAAAGTCAGGGAAATCTTAGCTGATAACATCTTTGATAAATTCTAAAGCACCACCTCGTTGATCAGGGCCAGTAATTTTTCCACAGATAAATGCACTTCAGCCTTACTTCCCTGTACAATCATTGGTGATTGAGGGAAGCCCGGATCATCGGATAATAAAACCAGGGGCAGTTTGAGCCAGTCATAGCTTGCCAGGAATTCCTCTTCTCCCAGAATTACCAGTGAAGGTTTTAATCTCTGGATCCTTTCTTTCATCTCTTCTGCATTATCCGTTGCTTCAACTTTAAAATTGCGGTGGAGTAATGCGAGATAAATTCTTGAGAGTACGGTAAGGTCGCGGTGTGCGATCAGAACCTTGATCCTGTTTGCCATCAGTTTTGGTTGCTTTGTCCAGTTAAGTGTAGGAGCAAATGTAGGCCTGTGACTTAAGCCACCCAATCGTAATGATACCAGGAAATTTTACGTTAGTCCATGGTCACTGATCAATGGACCAGGCAGGAAATATCGATGGAGTCAAGATAGGGCTCAAGTGTTTCATCATCTTCAAAACCTCTCATGCCCTGTGTAGTGTTAAACCTGAGGTTGTAAAAGATCTCTACATAAAATTGATCTACCTGGTACAAAAAGATCGTGAAGTTTTTATACAGGCGTTCAGCGAGGAATATACCACGGTCCAGCAGGACCTCTGCTTGTTGCGCTTCGTTTAAACTGGTAAAGGTGCTAAGTGTCATCCGGTGGCAAGATAGATTGATGTGATGAGTATTCAAATATCCGTAGGCAAAAAAAATTCAGGAGTGACGGTATTTTATGCACATAAACAGAAAAAATTTTGCAGGGTTTGCTTACGGTGAAGCAACAACGAAAAGCG
>CBDUBK010000532.1:0-2314 GCA_965365375.1 uncultured bacterium
ACCGCCGCACACTTGCTGATGGTGACTGTATGCCTTCCAGCAGTGTTAGGGCATCACGGTAATTATTGGTATTGGCCAACGCTCCTACCAGTAATTCCACCGCCTCATCACGATAATTTGAATTGGGATAATCATTCAGGAAAGTCCGGAGGTTTTTCAAAGCTTCATCCTGGTAGCCCAGCTCGTAAGAAAGTTTGGCATAGTTGAACCTTGATATTTCCTTCTGTACCTGGTTGCTGTTGTTGGAAGAACTGAAAAGAAATGCATTGCGTGCATTCGCTTTCTGGTTAGTCTTGAGATATGAATCACCAAGAAGATACATGGCATGCTGGCTCAAAGAATCTTCCTTGCCACTCAGCTGTTTGAATCCTTCAATGGCTTTATTGTAATTATTCGTCTGATAGTGAGCATAAGATAATTCGTAGAGATCCTCCCTGCGCACCTTGTTGGAACGGCTTACATAATCGCCGAGATAAGTAACGGTTTTATTCCAGTCCTTTTTTTCGAAATAAGCATGGCCCAGCAGCTGCTTCAGCTCTAAATCGTAAAACTGTGTTTTTCCCTGTTTGATCTTGGCCTCCGCATAGCTCATTGCTTCCTCTTTACGGCCCTGCACATAATAGATCTGGGCGATATAATATGGTACTATGGATTCATAATTGGGTTCATTCTCCACTACCTTGAAACTTTCAAGTGCCTGGCTGTAATTACGGTCACGGAAGGCTATAAATCCATAATAATAATTGGCGTCAATATAATTGGGATCCTCGGGTACCTGGCGTATGGCATCGAGAAGGGGTTTGGCCTGGGCAAAACGTTGCATGGTAAAATAGGAATACCCCTGGTGGAATTTCATGTCCGCCACCTCGCGGTTATTGAGGTTGGCGATATTTGCCTGCTCGTACAATCCAACCGCATCTGAAAAACGCTGGTTACGGAAATAATATTCTGCCAGCTGGAAACTCATCATTTGCGCCCTGGCATTGTTCTTTGTGATCTCGATAAATTCGAGTGCTTCCGCTTCAGCCCTGTCCTCATTCTGCATGAGGGCACTGGCTACTGTATAATAGTTGATCTCCTGCGTGACTACCGGGTTGTTCACCCTGTCTGTTTCCCTGATGGATTGCTGCAGTTCCTTCAGGATAGGATAAGCCAGGTTGTATTGTCCTTTTTGAAAATACTCCTTTGCTTCATTAAACCTTTCCTGCGGATCGCTGTAATAAAATGTTTTTTGGGAAAATGAAATGGTAGTGATGGCAGAAAGGAAGAGTGGGAACAAAAGTTTCTTCATAAGAGGTCCTTTAACCGTTAGGTGCATAACGTTGTAAAGATTCTAATTATTTTAAGGGCGGCCAAATAGCATTCCAAAGAACGTCACAAATGCATAACAGCCGGGAACGTTTAACAAAATAACTGGAATTGGCCTGCTTCATTTTGATTTTGCGTAAACTTGCGCCACAATTCTAATTCCGCATGAAAAAATTACTAAGTACCAGGGTGTCCGACAATGCATTTTCATTTGCCATGCTCCTACTTCGGCTAGGCGTTGGCGGTTTGATGCTGGTGAACCATGGTTATGATAAGATCAGGCATTTCGGGCAGAAGTCCCATTCATTTGCTGACCCCCTGGGTATCGGGTCTACAACTTCTCTTTCGCTGGTGGTGTTTGCCGAATTCTTTTGCGCGGCATTTATTATCCTGGGATTGTTTACCAGGCTGGCTACGATTCCTTTGATCATTGCCATGTCGTTTGCATTCTTCAGTGCCAATAAAATGAATTATGCCAAGACGGGTGGTGAATTATCATTATTGTTCCTGGTTTGTTTCGTTGTGATTTTATTCAATGGACCGGGAAAGGTGAGTTTGGATAAATTGATCGGGAAGTGAGAGGAGGCTGATGGCTGTTGGCCATTGGCTGTTGCTTGGCAGGCTGGTTTAAAGGTGCGTATCATCCATGAAATACAAAGGATGGTAATCAATATCAATGGGATTTTTGTATAGGCACCAGGTGTTTGGGGACTGATATGACGCCCCGATGGGGCTCGGCACCTATCCCTTTGGCATCTGCTGCTGCAGCTACTGATATGTCGCCCCGCTGGGGCTCTGGTTTATGAAAGAACAATGTGTTCTTAAAACCGATTGCCTATATGGGTAATGTGGTTTCTGTGGACGATGTATAGCTATTGACATGCCGCCCCGATGGGGCTTATCTTCTGCAGCATAATGCTATTTTCTATTGACATATCGCCCCGACGGGGCTTTGGTTTATGAAAGAACAATGTGTATTATAAAAACATAACGTGCAGATGAAGAT
>CBDUBK010000533.1:0-2306 GCA_965365375.1 uncultured bacterium
CAAAATTGAAGCCATTCCAGAATATTCTTTTAGCCTGCCAGGGTTTCACCCATTTTAACTGTTCGGGATAACGGTTAGGGTCAGCCGCTATTGCAAATGCTTCATTGGCCAGGATAGCTGAAGCGGTATGGTGACCATGGCCGCCTTCACCTGTTGTAGGGAACCTGGTGATGATCACATCCGGTTGAAAACTGCGGATCACCCAGACCACATCTGCAAGAATTTTATCCTTGTCCCATTTATTGAAAGTTTCTTCAGGTGTTTTGGAATATCCGAAATCAAAAGCTCTTGTAAAAAATTGTTCTCCGCCATCAAGTCTTCTTGCTGCTAACAATTCCTGCGTGCGGATCAGCCCCAGTTCCACCCCCTGCTCATCTCCAATAAGGTTTTGCCCCCCGTCGCCCCTGGTTATAGATAAATAACCGGTCCGGTATAACCGGTCGCGGGAATAATAAGTGATGAGACGGGTGTTCTCATCATCCGGGTGGGCTGCTATATACAGAACACTGCCCAGGATATTGAGTTTTTTCAAACCCAGGTAAATGTCAGCCGAGCTGTTATAGTTCTGGGAAAAGGCTGTAAGCTGAATACCAAAAACCAAAAGCAAAAGCAATCTTTTCATCATGTAATTTTTCAAACGGAATGCACCAAAGAAACAAAAATGGGATTTATTAAAGCAGTAGAAGCGCCACTGGTAATTTTTATAGAAATCTTGGGAAGCAGGCCATTGGCAATGGCCACTAGCTTTTGGCTTTTTGCTATTGGCCCACCACAAATACCGCATTGGCAAACATCAGCTTTCCATTCTCCCAGAAACTCCTGAACAGAACATTATCGGCCAGGTAAGTAATGGTTCCATTTCCCAATTCCTGCACACCAAACAGCAAACCATCCTGCAGGCGGTTCTGCAGTTTGGTTCCTACAAATCCTGCTACCTGTCTTTCCTTTTTGATAACTCCTACATTCCATCCGCCTTCCTTGATAAATTCATAGATATTATCATCATATTTCAGGGTGTAATAATAATTGGGATAACCAAAAGCCAGCGGGTGCGACTGGTCGAGTTCCACCCTGAAGATGGATCCCGGGGTCATGGATGGAATAAAATCCCTCTCCCGGTTTTCATACCTTCTCAATACTTCATATTCGTCACGGTTATCCGTTTCTTCAGCCTTTTTTGATTTGATGGACCAGTCCTGGCCTGAAAGTTGCGCAACTGCATTTTCCATAGCCACAACATGTCCACCACCCTGTATCCAGTTGCGGAACTGGTCGGCCTGCGCCTTGTCATGCAGGAAGCGGTAATTACCATCGGGCATCACGATCACATCATAATCGCTCCAGCGGATGCGGCTGATATCATTCATATTGATGAGGGTAACAGGATAGCTGATCTCCTTATCAAAAAAATGCCAGACCTCACCTGCTGCATTCGAGTTGATTCCTTCACCGGTAATCATGGCAACTCTTTTTGGAAGTAGTGAACGGATCCTAGAACTTCCAAAATCATAGCCGCTGTCAACAAAACCACTCGCAACAGCTGTGAGTTCAACATTCATTTCACTGGCAGCTTTTCTCACATCCGCGAAGAGCTCTGTATGCTGCTGGTTGCTGGTGCGCAGCACGATCACCGCACCTCTTTCAAAAGATTTACCTCCACTGGTAAAAGGCTCTTCACTCATCCTGAGACGGATCCCTTTTTGAAGCAGTTGTGATACGAGTTTTACACTGGCAGTACCCGACCAGGGAATGATATATCCATACACTTCGCCATTGCTGGCAAGGGCAGCATTCACATCCCTCTTAACGAGGTTGGCGGGAGATACATTGATGCGGTCCCTGCTGGCATAGGCTTTCAGCCCATACACATAAGGCAGTGCCCAGGCAGTAATATCATAAGTATTGGAATCCACCACGGTCGTACTGGGTTCAAATAAAACTTTTACCAGTGCAGCCTTAGGCTGGAAACTACTAACGACCAGGTCATTTTTGGTAAGCGTGAAACTTTCTTCCCTGGCCGTATGATAATTGGTACCCTTGTAATTGCCTTCCCGGCCCGTACCATACTGGATGTTATTTTTTTCAAGTAGTGAGATCAATGATTCAAAACGCTGGCGGTCCGTACCGGAATATTTAACCACGTAGGATTTGTTGGCATCCACCCGCCCATTGACCGCATCATTAAAATATTTCTGGAAGGCTGACACCAGTTTCCCGGCATGCTGCGAAGCCACTTCCACTGTACTCAGCGAAGTCGTATGATGGTGTTGAATCCTGTCAAGCACCGTGAGGTTATCGCCGATCTG
>CBDUBK010000534.1:0-2301 GCA_965365375.1 uncultured bacterium
TGTCACCTCATCATAGCGGCGCCCCATGAATCTTTTCACACTGGTGATGGTATTCTGCGGGTTGGTGATGGCCTGTCTTTTGGCAGGATCACCTACTTTCCTTTCACCGTTTTTCAAAAATGCCACTACAGAAGGTGTTGTGCGGCGGCCTTCATCATTGGCGATTACTACGGGCTCATTGCCTTCCATTACCGATACGCAACTGTTGGTCGTACCCAGGTCTATACCGATTATTTTTCCCATGAATTAAGAATTTTAATGCCTGCCCGACGGTAGACAGGTTCAGTACTGCTTAACAATGATTATGCCGCGGCTCCTGGTGTGCAATTTTGGCAGTCTCCAACTTCCTCTATAACAGATATATATCATCCTGCCAGGATATAAGGAAGGTTCGGGCACTATCTGCTATACATGTAATAACCAGTAATTAATTTAGTGGCGGCTTCCAACGGTTCCTTACATGATTTCAATAAACCTTTATGGCAACCCATACAGCGCAGAAATTCAAAATCAGGGAAAACATGACCATTCTGACCATCGGTGCTCCAAAAGGCATTGAGAAGAGCTGGTCACCCTTGCCTGCAGGCGTACATTTTACAGAACTGGTTGGGAAGGCAGACCAGGTCCATTGGTTTGTAAAAACCAAAAGGGAAATGGAAAAAGGGATCAAAAAAACATTAGCGCTTGTAAAAGATGATACCATCTGCTGGATCTTTTATCCGAAAGGAAGTTCGGGTATGCAGACAGACCTGAACCGTGATAATGGCTGGGAAGAATTGCTGAAACATGATATGCAATGGATCAACCTGCTCTCGTTTGATGATACCTGGTCTGCATTTGGCATGAGAAAAAAAACGGAAGCAGACCGTAAGAAAGAAACCAGGCCTAAAACCAGGCCCGTGTTTGATTATGTGGATCCAAAGACAAAAACCATCAAACTGCCGGATGATTTTGCTGCAGCTTTAAAAAAGTCAAAAAAAGAAATGGATTTTTTCAATACGCTTTCCTTTACCAATAAAAAAGAATACATCGAATGGATCGTTTCTGTAAAAAGAGAAGAAACCAGGCAGACGAGGGTTAAGGAATCGGTGGAACGGTTGAGTAAAGGTTGGAAGAATCCTGCTAATCGTTGACTGTTTAATAAATAGTAGCATATCCATCAGTGTGAATTGAATGTATACTCTTTCGAAGAATTATAACTCTTTTGAAATGAATTCCCCTGGAATGCGTTTTATATTTGAACAAGCCTGATAATTATGAGATGTTCATTCCTGGTGTTCCTGTTATTCATTTACTTTCCTGGTTTTACACAAATCACTTCTTCAGGAATTCAAATTGATTCCCTCCCTGAATCCAGGATTGACATACCCATCCAGGTTAATCTCAAACCCATTTTCGCGCTGGCGGAAAAAAATGTTGATACGGTTTTCACTTCACCGGATTATCCGGATGGCTGGGTGCAGTCAGATTGTGCTACCCGGTATAAATATCATTTCCGCAGGTCGCCGCTCAATATCAGTATGACGGGCACCACTATGAACCTGAATTTCCTGGGTCATTACCAGATCACCGGTTCCACCAGGAGTTGTGTGGGAGGTGTGGTTTTATCTCCATGGACGCCCGCCTGCCGGTGCGGATTTGATGAAGGAGAAAGAAGAGTGAACATAGGGTTCACCAGCACTTTCAGGCTGTACAATAATTACATGCTCAATTCCACTATCGAAAGAAAGGAACCTGTTCCCATGGATAAATGTTCCGTCTGTTTCTGGGGAGAGGATATTACCAAAGAAGTGATGAAGGGGCTGAAAGCCGAACTGGATGCGTCCAAAAAACTCATGGAGGACCAATACCGGTTCATCAACCTGAGACCCTGGATGCAATATGCCTGGAACCTGCTCAATGATGTGTATGCCATTCCGGGGCTTGGTTATTTTACCTTGCATCCAAAAAAGCTCCGCATGCAAAATATCAATGCCCAAAATGATTTGCTCAATATTAATATCGGTATTTCGGCCACACCAGTCGTGAGCTTCGAAAGACCCGCAGGTACGAATGTGCCCATACCCGACCTTTCTGATGCTGCCACTCCCGGCGGGTTTAATATTTACCTGGAAGCTGCGCTGCAATATGATTCATTGAGTAAGGTGATGAATCAATACCTGGCCGGGAAAAGATTTGATGTAGCCGATGGTATCTTCAAAAAACATATCATCGTCAATGAGGCAACTGTAACCGGTGACACAACAGGCAAACTCCTGATTGGCATTAACTTCACCGGTTCCTTTGACGGTACCATACATT
>CBDUBK010000535.1:0-2299 GCA_965365375.1 uncultured bacterium
ACTCTGCGTCCTTGGCGGTTTCATTTCTTTTTACCGCAAAGAACGCCAAGGGCGCCAAGGAAACGCAAAGGAAGTTCTATCCTTCCCTGGACCGATGGAAAAGCATTCACCGCTCACCACTTACGATTCACGTCTCACGATCCTTATCTTCGCCCCCATGATCGCGTTTTTAAAAGGAAGGTTTGAAAAAAAGACCCCGTCATATGTGCAGTTAGAGGTGAACGGGGTGGGCTACGAGGTGCAGATCAGCCTGAATACCTATTCAAAGATCCAGGATATGGAAGAGGGAATGCTGCAGACCCACCTGATCGTAAGGGAGGATGCCCATATACTTTTTGGTTTTTCAGACCTGGCGGAAAAAGAGATGTTCCTCCAGCTGATCGCCATTACAGGCATCGGGGCCAATACTGCCCGGGTGATGCTTTCCTACATGAAGCCGGATGAGCTGAGCCGGGCCATCATCCAGGGACAGGTGAAAATGCTGGAAGGGATCAAGGGCATTGGCAAAAAAACCGCTGAGCGGATCGTGGTGGAATTGCGCGACAAACTATCCAAACAACCAATCGAGTCCAGTCTAAATATTTCCACTTCTAAAGGCAATACTTTGCCTTCCGATGCGTTAAATGCTCTTATTGCACTTGGCATTAACCGGCAGGCCGCTGACCAGGCTATTCAAAAAGTATTGGCGCAGGATCCGGGGGCCGGAGTAGAACTATTGATAAAAAAAGCGCTGCAAATCCTTTAATATCCTTTTTTGAGTAACCTAATTGTGAGAAAATAGACTTTGGCTCAGATCTCTTGTTATAGAATACTCACGCTGCTGACTGCCTGCGTATTGTCTGCTATGTTCCTGCAGGCCAACGCGTCCCCCTACCATCAATACCAGGATACCAATCCCCGCAAAGACACTTCCCGTTATCCCATTTATGACCGTTACGGTGATCTTTATACCAACCCAAACCGCAATGCTTTTGACCTCAAGGATACGGGGTTTGTCCGCCGCAACATAGAATATGATCCCATTACCCGCCAGTATTACGTGATCGAGAAAGTGGGTGAAAAATATTACCGGGTACCAACCACCCTCAGCATGGAAGAATTCATGCGACTCCAGGGCCGCAAGGATGAAGTGGATTATTTCCGCCAGCGGGCCAACCTGCTCACGAACCTGAACCGCAGGAGCTATAAACCCAATTTCGGTTTCAACAAGGACTGGGTTAACCGCATCACCGGCAATGGTAAGGTCGAGATCCGCCCCGCGGGTAATGTGGACATTGCTGCAGGTTACCAGGGACAGAACATCAAAAATCCGACACTGCCGGAAAGAGCCAGGAAGATGGGCAATTTCGATTTTAATATGAATGCCCAGTTCCAGGTAGATGCCCGGATCGGTGACAAGATCAATCTTCCCATCAACTATAATACCCTCGCCAATTTTGATTTCGACAACCAGATAAAATTCGATTACCAGGGCAAGAGCGATGAGATCCTGAAGCAGTTCCAGATGGGAACCGTGAATTTTGCTTCCAAAGGAACATTGATTCCCGGTGCTCAATCACTGTTTGGTGTAAAAACACAGCTACAGTTTGGCCGCATGTATTTTACCATGGTGCTGGCCAACCAGCGTTCTGCCAGGCAGTCACTTGGATTGCAGGGTGGATCAGCTTCACAGATCTTTGATATCCGCGCCGACGAATATGAGGAGAACAGGCACTTCCTGATGGCGCAGTACTTCCGGGAAAATTATAACCTGGCCATGAAGGATCTCCCGGTTGTCCGTTCCAAGATCCAGATGCAAAGAGTGGAGGTTTGGGTGACCAACCGCACCGGCGCAACTTCCGATACCCGCGATGTGGTAGCATTCATGGACCTGGGCGAAGCCAAACCTTTCAATCCCAGCTGGATTGCCATTCAGGATACACTGCCCAGGAATGAGACCAACAATCTTTACCAGACTGTAACCTCCATTCCGAATGCCCGTAATTCCACGCAGGTGCAAAGCATTCTCACGGGATTGAATGGCATGCTGCCGGTACAGGATTTCGAAAAAACATTCGCGAGAAAACTCCAGCCTACTGATTATTATTTCAACCCGCAGATCGGGTTTTTATCATTGAACCAGCCCCTCCAGCCTGATGAAGTTCTCGGTGTGGCTTACCAGTACACTTATAATGGAAGGGTTTACCAGGTGGGAGAGTTTTCACAGGATATTCCGCCCGACAGCACAGGCAATACGACGCCTGTTTTGTTTTTGAAATTATTGAAAGCTACATCTCAAAGACCCAATCTCCCGATCTGG
>CBDUBK010000536.1:0-2288 GCA_965365375.1 uncultured bacterium
GACTCGCTTGCCTTGCAAGAAACAACGTTTCTTAAAGACTATGGGCGGAAAGGGCTTCTCCCTGCTTGGTTTATCTGGCGAGAAAGGGCAGAAATCTATTACCAAGCCTTGGTAGCGAAGTTAAATGTAGAAGCCTATAGAACACATATGCTTGGGGACAAAACCGCTCTTCCTGCCGGCTACTATGATTTTTTGAAAGGGGTAACTTTAGATAAAGAACAGGCCATTTTAACTACCTCTTATTTTAGATTCATTGATAGTTATTTTAACCACCTGTTGAGGCAATCCCTGCTAAGCAAGCAGGGAAAGGACCTGCATAAGTTAGCCGGGCAGCAGAAATATCCCCTCCTTGTTCAAAATGGCTTGCAGCTGGCCGATCGTCTGCTACCTGTAGAGGCAAAAGATCTTTATAAAGCCATCCGCATCATCCAGTATTTTGATGCCAATCCAAAAGCGGCACCCATTCAACTCATTTTTCCATCCCTATATAATTTTTTCTCAAAGGTGATGATGGTATATGCTGTGCCTTCAAAAAATGAAAAGGAAGTTGCCGCGGCAATTGGTGTAAACAATTTTTTTGTGCGGGATTATGTACAGGCAGCCACCCGGTACAGTCATCATGAAGTTGAAAAATTACTACTGTTGTTACACCAGTATAATCTCCGTGGCCTGGGGGTAAATGATGCCGGCAGTTCTGATGCCATGCTGCTGAAGGAAATGGGGGTGAAGATGATGGCGGCGTAAAACCACCAATGGCTATTGACTACTGGCTTCAAGCACTTCCAGGCTTCTCTTCTTATCATTCGCCAATTGCGTTTTCATCGCATCCAGGGATTCATATTTTTCCTGTCCTCGCAAAAATCTTTGAACGATCACTTTAATGCGGGCACCATAGATCTCCTGGTCCCAGTCAAAAATATTGACCTCAATTCTTTCATCTGACCCTTCCAGGGTAGGCCTGTTTCCGATACTGAGCATTCCTTTTTTATAGAATCCGTCAAACTCCACGAACACGGCATAAACACCATAACCCAGTTCGATCTTATCCGGGTCGGGGTTCTGAAGATTGGCAGTAGGATAACCCAGCTCCCTTCCCAGTTTGTCACCATGTATCACGATCCCATCAAAGAAAAAAGGATATCCCAGCAGCCTGTTGGCATTCTCTATTTCCGAACTCAGGATCGCCTGCCTGATCTTGGTGCTGCTTACCGCGATTTCATCCAGTAAATATTTGGGGATTTCAAGTAACCGGTAGCCGTAGATTTCCGACTTTGATGCCAGCAAAGCAAAATTTCCCTGTCGCCCCTTTCCAAAATGATGGTCATAACCAATGATTATGGTATGAGGATTAAAACGGTTCACCAGGAATTCGCTGATATATTGTTCAGCATCCAGGGTTGCGAAATCCGGAGTAAATGGAACGATCACCAGGTGATCCACATCTGTTTCTTTCAGCAGGCTGATTTTCTCTTCCAGGGTGTTAATCAGTTGCAGGGGCTCATCGGGGTTGACAACTTTACGTGGATGGGGATGAAAACTGATGATAACTGACTCACCGTTGACATGCACAGCCTCACTTACCAGCGCATCAATGATCTTGCGGTGGCCGGTATGTACTCCGTCGAATGTTCCAATAGTGATGACTGCGTTCGTAAAGGCCGGCAACTGGTCAATAGTATAATGAACCTGCATATCTGGCTGCTAAGATACAAAGCAGCGCCTTAGAGCTAATCCTGTTTTTCACAGGAAAGATGATGCTTAATCTAAATACTGCGATATTTTTGCCGCATGTCATTATACTCCAGGCGCGGTGTATCAGCCCAGAAAGAAGAAGTGCATGCGGCTACCAGAAATATTGATAAAGGACTTTATCCAAAAGCATTTTGTAAAATACATGAAGACCTGCTGGGCAGGGATGGTGACTGGGTGAATGTGATGCATGCCGATGGAGCCGGCACCAAGTCCATCCTGGCTTACCTGTACTGGAAAGAAACAGGAGATAATACTGTCTGGAAAGGCATAGCGCAGGATGCCATAGTAATGAATCTTGATGACCTGTTATGTGTAGGTATTTATAAGGACCTGCTGTTTTCATCCTCCATTGACCGCAACAAACAAAGAATCCCCGGTGAAGTACTCCAGGCCCTGATTGAAGGCACCCAATCGTTTTTTGATACCATGGACAGCCATGGTATTCATATGGCTTTCCTGGGCGGGGAAACCGCTGATGTGGGTGATGTGGTTAGAACTGTGGCGGTAAACGGGACCATGGCCGCCCGCTGGCCTAA
>CBDUBK010000537.1:0-2287 GCA_965365375.1 uncultured bacterium
CCGACCTTGGCTACCTTGCACCCGGAGTATACAGGCTGATCATCCTGCTTAAGGGAGATCGGTATTTTATTCAGGACAGCATCCGGATCTATCCCGGAGGTATTAACTATTACCAGATTACACCTGTGACAATCCGCCCCCGCGACAGTTTCAGCAAGCGGCTTGCTGACATCATTCACAAACGCGAGCTGGCCAGGCGTTTTGAAGGCCTGGACATGAACTCTATAAGGGAAAGCTATAATTCGGGTTTTATTGATCCCAGCACTTTCACCAATACTGTTTATGGACAGGTGCGCGATTCTGACGGTAACCCTCTACCTTCTGTTTCCGTTCATATTAAAGGAACCAGATTCGCTGTACTAACAGATGCCAGGGGATATTACCGGATACAAACTCCACGCTCAGGAACTTTGGTCTATCGGGCTGTAGGCTTCAATCCAATAGAACAGCCAATCCAGAATAATCAAATGGACATTGTAATGTTCCCAGCTTCGAGCAGGTTGGAAGAAGTGGTCGTGACTGGTTATGCCACAACAAAAAAGAGAAATTTAACTGCATCCGTTGCAATTGATGAAGGCCTGGCGGGCCGTGTACCGGGTGTTATCATCAGGGGCGCTCCAAGCATTTCCGGGTCCGGCGCACCTATGATCGTCATTGATGGTGTAGTTTACGAGGGTACGTTTGAAAGCCTGGATCCGTCCCGGCATGGAAACATAACGGTACTTAAACCGGATGTTGCGACAACGCTTTATGGTTACAGAGGCGTTAATGGAGTAATATTAATAACGACATCAGGAAATAAACCTGATGGCATAATTAACGTTGAAGGTGCATCTCCTAATTCATTGAGGCGGCGTTTTCGTGACGACGCATTCTGGCAACCTTCACTGAAAACGGATGCTTTGGGTAAAGCCCGATTCACGACCACTTTCCCTGATGACATAACCAACTGGAGAACCTTTGTCATTGCCGTAGGTGGCAAAAAGCAAACAGGACAAACTGAGGGGTTGATCCGGTCCTTCCGGCCTATCAGTGCAAACCTTGCTTTACCACAATTTGCTGTAGAAGGCGATAGCATAAATGCCATTGGAAAAGTTCTTAATTATGGGACAGACAGTATCAGGTTGACAAGAAGCATCCATATCAACAACCACCTGGTAGAGCAGAATGAATTACATGTACGAAACAGTAGTCTTAAAACTATTCCCATCGTGGTTCCGGATGAGGATTCTGTTCATGTTCGGATGGAGATCAAAAAGGAAGATGGTTATTTTGATGGAGAAGAAAGAGTGATCCCGATTTACAAGAAAGGAACTCTTGAAACCAAAGGCTTCTTTGCGGCTTTGGAAGGCGATACAGCGCTGACGGTCCAATTGGATCCTGCTCTTGGCAAAGTAACAATCTATGCCGAAGCTTCACTCCTTCCTGTACTGCTGGATGAGACAGAAAAGGTTCACCGGTATCCTTATTTGTGCAATGAGCAACTGGCTTCCAAGTTAAAAGCTCTTTTAGCACAAAAGCGGATTTACGAATTGATGAAAAAAACATTTGAAAGGGATAAATCAATTTTGGATATTATCAGCAGGCTGCAGAACAACAAAACCGGCCATCTCTGGGGATGGTGGATCAATAATGAACCTTCACCATGGATCAGCTTACATGTAGTTGAATCATTATTGCAGGCGGAAAAACAGGGCTATAAAATATCACTAAACCGCACAGCCATTATTGATCAACTGGTTTTCACCATGGAGCAATACAGAAGCAGTAATCAAATCCTGGCTCTGCAATTATTAAAACAACTGGGTGCGAAAGCAAATTATAAAACATACATAGATACGCTGGCAAAAAGCCTGCGCCATGGATCGACATACGACAAGCTTCGCCTGGCTGAGTTACAGCAGGCAGAAGGTTTGCCTATTTCAATCGACAGTTTATTATCAACTCCCAAAAGCACAATTTTTGGAAACCTGTATTGGGGTGAAGAAGGTCACCGTTTTTTTGATAACAGCATACAGTATACTTTGCTTGCGTATCGAATATTAAGATCAAAAGGCGGTCATGAAGCAACACTGGCAAAGATCCGTAATTACTTCCTTGAAAAACGTAAAGATGGTCAGTGGAGAAACACTTATGAATCCAGCCTGATACTGGAAACCATTCTTCCGGACCTGGTGAATAGCAATGGTTTGTCAAGACCGGCAACATTAAGTTTTGGAGACGAACCGGGCAAGATGATCACCCAATTTCCTTATAGGAAAGAGGTTAATGCCGAAAGTCCAATTAA
>CBDUBK010000538.1:0-2277 GCA_965365375.1 uncultured bacterium
TGACAATGATAGTAGCAAGACTGCTGTAAACGATATTATTGATATAAGCCTGCTTATCATTTTTCTCCAGCGCCATTCGCACAAAACCGATCACTGATAAACCGATCCAAATAGCAAAAGGATAGAAGGAGTTGGCGAAAGCGTAATCACGTTCACGTGGCTGGTTGCCCGCCTGGTTCAGGTAAACGATGATTGCAATACCTGTCATGAAAAAGAGCAGGAAGGTTACGATCCAGTCCTTACGGTCTTTCAGGAAATGGAAGATACATCCAATGATCCCTAGAATAAAGGGAAGGAGGTATAAGGTATTGGTGGATTTGCCGCCTTTGATACTGTCAGGCATCATGGACTGGTCACCCAGTCTTGCGTTATCGATCAGGGAAATACCCGTGATCCAGTTACCATCTCTTTTATTTCCGAAACCCTGCAGGTCGTTTTGTTTACCTGAGAAATTCCACATGAAATAACGCCAGTACATAAAGCCTAACTGGTAGGTCATGAACCATTGGATATTGTCCATATAACTGGGCGCCTGCGTTGCGATGGGTGTGCCCTGGTCTACCTGCTGGCCCGGTACAACCTTGGGCCTGTAACCATCAGGCAGTTCATAAGTTTCACCCCTGGTACCATTCCGGTCCAGTACCGTGTAAATAAAATTAGCATCGTAATCAACCTGCGCAACGATGCCCGGTGCTTTGGCACGGTAATGATCGAGGTTGAGCCATTGCATGTAAAAATCAGCATGGTTCTGTTCATTGCTTGGATCCCATACACGCGGGAACAACTGCATGTCCTGGCTGTAATATTTGTATTCCTGTTCACGTGGCAGTTCTACATAACGGCCATCACCCTTTGCATATCTTTTTTTACCTTCTTTGAGATCGAGGTTGCCTCTTTCATCACGTTTGGGAGGCGCGGCAAAATGCGGACCTGTAAGTATGGGCTGAGAACCGTATTGTTCACGGCCGAGATAATACACGAGGTTCATTGGATTGTCCACGTTATTCATATCCATGGATGGATTCGCGTTGGAACGTTCCATGGTAGTGATATAAGTGGAATACCCGATCATCATGAAAGCAAAACACCAGAGACCCAGGCGAAGGAAGGACCAGTTGTTTTTATTGGCTGTTCTTAATCCAAGCCAGATCAATAAGGCAAGCAGTATGAAGAAAAATGCAAAACCAGAGAAGAAAGGAAGGCCGAAATTGTTGACGAATACCAGGTCAAAGCGGCTCGCGATCAATACCGTCCATTTGATAACAACCACCTGTACCAGGCCGGTAAGGATACAGCCGATCACAAAGGCCCAGATAGCGCCCTTCCTGGTATAGTTATATCTTTTGTAATAATAGACCATCACCGCGGCAGGGATCACAAGGATACCCAGGAGGTGAATACCAATGGAAAGACCGAGGGAAAAGAAAAGGAAAACGATCCACCTGTCTGCCCGGTTGCGCAGCACCCGGTCATTGCCAGCCGCATCATCAGCCCTTTCCCATTTCAATACAGCCCAGAAAGCAAGGGCAGTGAAAAGAGAAGAAAGCGCATACACCTCACCTTCAACAGCGCTGTACCAGAATGAATCACTGAAAGTATAAGCAAGTCCGCCTACCACACCGGCGCCAATGATAGCAGTTGTTTGTGCCATATTGGGCTCATTCACAAAACCTGACATGAGTTTGCGGGCGAAGTGGGTTATGGTCCAGAAGAGGAATAATATGGTAAAGCCGGAAGCCAGGGCATTCATGATGTTTACCGCCTTGGCTGCGGTCATGGGATCATCACCAAAAAGGATCACGAAAAATCGTCCCAGCAGGATGAAGAGCGGGGCGCCGGGAGGGTGGGGAAGCTGCACTTTGTAGGCAGCAGAAACAAATTCACCGCAATCCCAGAAACTGCCTCTCATTTCGGTGGTGAGAATGTAAACAAGAGAAGCGATAGCAAACACTACCCATCCGGCAATGTTGTTGACTTTTCTAAAATTCATAGAAGGTGGTTAGTTTAATCCCCGCACAGCAGCCTGTTCACAGGGAAGGCAAAAATAGGGAAGCAGCTAAATTAAACCGCAGATAAATGAGTTTCGGAAGAAAAGAGGAGTTTTAAGATTGTTTTATACGGTTTTTTACCGCCAAGAAAGAAGGGCGCCAAGAAAGAGAAACAGAAAGAGAAACAGAAAGAGAAAGAGAAAGAGAAAGGGTAAGAGGTTAGGGTCAATTTAGGTTCCACAGAAAAACTTACTCTGCGCAATCTCCTTTTCTCTTTGCCAGCCATCCG
>CBDUBK010000539.1:0-2277 GCA_965365375.1 uncultured bacterium
TGGGGTGCAGCCATCATCTCTTCTTCCGTAAGCGCTCTTGAAAAAGTGTAACCCAGCGAATCTGAAGGAAGAACGATGAGTGTATCCACCGTGCTCCTTTTTTTGTAAGGCATGCTTACATTCTGTGTTTCCAGGAAGCTGTGGGCTTCATTGCCTTTCACGCTGCCCGCATTAGGCATCATGAGCAATAAACCCTGACTGAGGAAACCTGTTCTTACTAAGTTTTTTTTCAACATTGTTATCGGTTTAAATGAAACAATGCCGACCCTTAGACTTGGATTGTCAGGTTTGATCAACGGATATCAGGAATATCATTCAAAGGAATTGGAGATGCATTTCATACGCAGGTCTTCCGGGGGACGGACGTTAAGGCTTTTCAAAGTCCGGAAAGATTGGTGTTTTTCAAACGTATGAACAATGCAAAGCTAACAGCCGATTCACGCAGTTCATAGGTTTTGATACTATGAAAAACTACGCAGTATACATAAACGCATGATATCCACTACCCTACCTGCCTGATACAGGCAGGTGAAAATTAGTCAGGCCGACTGCCATCAATGTGTTTAAACAGGAAAATAATTACAGGATAAATTTTAAAAGACGAGATAAATGCAGTTTGAAAATGAAATCCAGCGAAATTCCACGCAAACATTCATTCAACTAATTACGAATTGCGCATCTCAAAAAGGATAAACACTCATTCTTTTATCAGTGAATTCTTTTTAGTATCCTTCATAAAACTGTAAACGACCAGGGAAATAAAAATGCAGGCTGTTATATACCAGTAGAAATATTGTTCATGACCAATTTTTTTAAACCATAAACCAATGTATTCTGCCGTTCCGCCAAAAACCGCTGCTGCAAGTGCATATGGCAGGCCAACACCAAGTGCCCTTACTTCCGCAGGAAAAAGTTCCGCTTTTACTACGGCATTGATAGAACTGTAACCGCTAACGATTAACAGCCCGCACATCACCATCACAAAAGCAGTGTACGGTGAATCAACTGTACTCAATGCAGTTAGCAGGGGAACAGTAGTGATGGTACCAAGAATACCAAAGGCGATCAATAAAGGTTTGCGGCCCACTTTATCTGACAACAATCCAAGTAGTGGCTGAACCAATGCAAAGATCAGAAGGCTGAAAAAAGAGATCCAGGTTACCTGGCCTTTGGCCAGGCCGGCTGTATTCACCAGGAATTTTTGCATGTAAACAGAATAAGTATAAAATGCCAGGGTACCACCCATGGTAAGTCCGATCACAAGTAACACGGCACGTGGATATTCAAGTAAATGAGAAAGAGTACCACGTTGTTTGTCCTTTTTGATATGCTCGAAAGATTTGGTTTCATCAAGGTTGCTGCGGATATAAAATGCAACGGCCGACAACAAAGCTCCAATGATGAAGGGAATTCTCCATCCCCAGTCCTTCAGTTCTTCATCCGACAATAACCATTTCTGAAGAACCAGTTGCAGCGCAACCGCAAGCAATTGACCGCCGATAAGGGTCACATATTGAAAGCTTGAATAAAATCCCCTGCGGTCGCTGGTTGCCATTTCACTGAGGTAGGTAGCTGATGTACCGTATTCACCTCCCACACTGAGTCCCTGGATCATTCTTGCAGTAAATAAAAGTATAGGAGCGATGATTCCAATGGTATGATATGATGGAATACAGGCAATAACCAAAGAACCAAAGGACATAAGTAAAACAGAGATGGTCATGGCTTTTTTTCTTCCCTGCCGGTCAGCAATCCGGCCGAAGATCCAGCCACCCACAGGGCGCATCAGGAATCCGACAGCAAAGATGCCCGCGGTATTGAGCAACTGCGCGGTCTGGTCACTGCCGGGAAAAAAAGCAGGAGCAAAATAAACGGAAAAGAAAGCATAGGCGTACCAGTCGTACCACTCTACCAGGTTACCTATTGACCCACCCACTATGGAGCGAAGCCTGCGTTTATCTATGGGCATGAAGTCAAAAGTAAAAATTCAAATTTCAAGCAGAAGGGAAAGTTCAAAGTTGAGAGTTCGAAGTTCATAGCCGGAAGCCAATTGAAAACGAAAAGCAGGGAGAAACAAAAAAGAATGGAGTATGGGGGGAAATAAAAAAAGGTAAGCAACCTTAAGTTTCACCACCACGAAAAACCTTTTCCACCTGGTTGCTTACCCTGTTAAAATATATATGTAAGTAATTGTAGTAAAGAATACTAGAACTGTGCCAGAAAGCTACGAGCTTTTAGCCATTGTTGTCCGGGGAAAGTAGAGGTTGGAGGATAAAA
>CBDUBK010000540.1:0-2265 GCA_965365375.1 uncultured bacterium
GGTGATGGCATTGCCGAGGTCAGATTTTTCATAAAAAGATTTACCGAGGTAATAGGCAGTCTGCTCATCCTTCTTTGTATTCTTCAGCAGGCTGGCATATTTGATGGCATCATCCCACTGGCGCATATTGAAAGAAAGCAGCATCAGCTGACGGTAGGTGCTGTCCGTTTTTACTCCAAGCTTTTCCAGTTGCAGAAAACCTGATTTAGCCTGCTGGTATTTACGCAGACCTAAATAGGCAGCTGATAATTCAGCTACGATCTGTGGATCATCTTTTTTATACTGGTTGGCTTTTTCTAAATGCTGTAAAGACACCATCCAGCGTCCTTTTGCTTTTTCATCCAGACCTTTCTGGAGATAAACAGATGCGCTGTCAGATTGAGAAAAAACAGAGGTTGAAAAGGCAGCTGCTGCCAGGAGAAGGAAAAGCTTTGACATAGGAATATTGGTGTTTTTTGATCGGTTCACCGAAATTAGAAATTAACCCCGGCTTATGCAAGCCTGAATCCTCAGCATTTTGCTAAAATTTAATCACGGGAACCTATTTCAATACTATGGCCGCCAGGGGCGGAAGGTTTACCGTCAGGCGGAATTTTGAAGATTGACCTGAAACAGGATTTATCTCTTCAGCTTCTTCTTTTGAAGCTTCCTCAACGGGCTCAATCCGGATATCCGGATTGTTCACATCCCCGGTCCCGCCATATTTTACCATGTCGCTGTTGAAGATCTCGGCTTTGTATGCGCGGTTTACTTCAATTACCCAGTCCCATCTTGGAACCGGTGACAAGTTCAGGACAACCAGGATTTCTTCATTTTCTTTTCTACCCTTGCGCGCATAAACAATCACGGACTCTGACCGGTGGTTCAGGTCAATCCATTCAAAACCTTCAACAGAAAATTGTTTCGTATGAAGCGCCTCTTCATTTGCCAGCAGTTGGTTCAGATCTTTCACACAAGCCAGGAGTTTGCGGTGCGGGTCGTGATCCAGCAGGAACCAGTCCAGTTCAGATTTATAATTCCATTCCCTGGTCTGTCCGAATTCATTTCCCATAAAAAGCAACCTGCCCCCGGGATGCGTCCACATATAACTGTACAGTGTCCTGAGGTTGGCGAATTTCTGCCATTCATCCCCCGGCATTTTATAGATCATGGGTGATTTGCCATGCACGACTTCATCATGACTGAGCGGCAGCATGAAGTTTTCATCATAGAAATACATCATGCTGAAGGAAAATTTATTCTGGTGGTGCGGCCGGAAGAAAGGATCAAGCTTGAAATAATCCAGTGTATCATGCATCCATCCCATCATCCATTTCATTCCAAAGCCAAGTCCTCCTTCAAACGTAGGCCGGGAAACCATGGGCCAGTCAGTCGCTTCCTCTGCAATCGTCTGCACATCGGGAAAATCACGGAAAATGGTTTCGTTCAGGTCCTTGATAAAAGCAATGGCTTCAAGATTGCCATTTCCTCCAAACTCATTGGGTTCCCATTGCCCGTGCTCCCTGGAATAATCCAGTTTGAGCATGGATGACACGGCATCTACCCGTATCCCATCGATATGAAAGCATTCAAACCAGAAACGGGCGCTGCTGATAAGAAAGGATTTGACCTCACCCCTTTTATAATTGAATATGTAAGAATTCCAGTCCGGGTGAAATCCTTTACGCATATCGGCATATTCATAAGTATGCGTACCATCGAACATGAACAAACCATGCGCGTCATAAGGAAAATGCGAAGGCACCCAGTCAAGGATCACCCCGATGCCTGCTTCATGAAATCGGTCAATCAAATGCATTAAACCTTCCGGTTGACCGAACCGTGAGGTGGGCGCAAAAAATCCCGTGCACTGGTACCCCCAGCTTCCGTCAAAAGGATGTTCCATTACAGGCATCAGTTCAACATGTGTAAAGCCAAGGTCTTTTACATAGGGAACCAGCCTGTCCGCGATCTGGAAATAATCATTGTATGATTCTTCATTGTTCGGATCAGGTCTCATCCAGCTGGCGAGATGCACTTCATAAACACTCCATGGGGCATCGAGTGCATTGTGCTTTTTTCTCGACGACATCCAGTCCCTGTCTTTCCATTCATAATCAAATTCCCAGGTAATGGTTGAAGTGGCAGGCCTTAGTTCCCAGTAATGCGCCAGAGGATCACCTTTTTCCGTAACGCGGTCTTCGAAGCCGGTGATATGATACTTATACAGATCACCTTTATTGATACCCGGAATAAATCCTTCCCAGATGCCGCTTATATCCCAGC
>CBDUBK010000541.1:0-2262 GCA_965365375.1 uncultured bacterium
ATAAAAAGATCGTCAGCGAAATGAAAAAATATACTTCTTTCGATCTTTCGCAATATTATGATACTGCTTCAGTTGCCATGAACCAGTGGCTTAACAGGGAATGGACCAGGGGTATAAGGGGCTCCGGCACTGTGGAGCAGCTGAGCCTGACAAACGTTTATGCCCTCCCCCAGCATTTGCTGATCAGGAGTAATTGTGCAGGTAAACTCAGTGTGATGGTATCCGAAGTAAATCTCAATTTTAAACAATAATGCTTTTGCTTTTTCCTGCTGGCTTTTCTGAACGGAAAGAAAAATGACGCTGGGAGAAATAATTGAAAAGGATCACAACAGCGGTGGTCAGCATTTGGGATGGCGTGGGAAACCAGCCGAAATATTCTACAAAGATCTTCAGGCAGATATAGTTGATGACCATGCAGCCCATGATCACAATAAAATAACGGAAAAACTGCACCCTTCTTTTCAGGTAGGAACCCTGGAAAGTTACATACATGCTCAGGTAAAAGCCGATCGGAAAAGTGATGATAAAGGAAATGAAAAGGGCTGCGATATGTGGCTGGAAAGCGATGAATCCTAAATCCAATACCTGCTTGTCAAGGATATAGTTGTAGGAAATAAAATAGATCAGGAGACTGAGTACAGTATTGGAACCGCCGCAGGCAGCATAATGATAGGTTTGCAAAGGCATAAAGCTTTTCACCAGCGGATAGAATACATCCAGCACCGCGAATATGCTTTTCCTGACCTTATGGTGGATCCTTCTCATGACCGCTGCTAAATTAAAGGCAAATGAGGTCTTATTCCAACCAATTTCGATGAAGCATCAATAGGAAATGTGAAAATTAAGAGGCGGACGTTGCACAGGCTTGCCGCAGAAATGAAATTCCCATTTTCACATTCAGTAAATTGCGCCCAAATCAGCAAGGGGCATGAGTTTAGTTCAGCAAATTAAAGAAGCAGGTGCAAAGGCAATTGAAGCGATCTACAGTATTGGTATCACTCCGGATGATATCCAGGTAAACCAGACAAAACCTGAATTCGAAGGGGAATACACAATTGTTTTGTTTGGATTGATCAAACAATTAAAAAGATCTCCCGAACAACTGGGTAAGGAAATAGGTGAATGGCTGGTAACAAATCATGCTGAACTTTTTACTGGTTATAACCTGATCAAGGGATTTCTCAATCTGAGTGTTGGCGACCAGCATTTTTTTCAGTTTTTATCTAAAGGTCATACCATGCCTGCTGCAACCGGCAGGAAAGTAATTGTTGAATATTCTTCTCCCAACACCAACAAACCATTACACCTTGGTCACCTGCGTAATAATTTCCTTGGGTGGAGCGTGGCAGAGATCATCAAGGCGAATGGTAATGAGGTCATGAAAACCTGCATCGTAAATGACAGAGGTATACATATCTGCAAAAGCATGATCGCCTGGCAACTTTTTTCAGGTGGTGCCACACCGGAATCTACCGGCATCAAAGGTGACCACCTGGTGGGTGATTATTATGTGCGGTGTGAAAACCAGATCAAAGAAGAGGCCGCGCAGCTTACTACTAAAGTGCTTGACGGCGATACCAGTGAGATAGATGAAAAGCACAGGCAAAAAATCATCGAACTGAAAGAACTCATAAACGCAATCCAGGGTGAATCGGAGAAGGATAAGGAAAAGCTCAAAAAAATGCAGGATGATTTCAAAGAGATCATCCGTGCCAATACACCGGTAATGAAAAAAGCCCAGCAGATGCTGGTGGATTGGGAGAACGGTAAACCTGAAGTGATTGCACTATGGAAACAAATGAATGAGTGGGTTTACAAGGGATTTGACGAAACCTATAAAAGGATCGGAACTGATTTTGAAAAGATCTATTATGAAAGCGGGACTTACCTGCTGGGTAAAACATTCGTGGAAGATGGTCTTGCTTCCGGGTTATTTTACCGGAAAGAAGACGGCAGTGTATGGATCGATCTTTCGGATGAAGGACTTGATGAAAAACTTTTGCTCAGGAAGGATGGTACATCTGTTTACATTACGCAGGATCTGGGCCTTGCTGATGAAAAATATAAGGACTTTCCTTATGACCAGAGCATTTACGTGATCGCTGATGAACAGAACTACCATATGAAGGTGTTGCAGCTGATCCTTAAAAAACTGGGTAAACCATATGCAGGCGGCATTTTTCATTTGAGTTATGGGATGGTGGAGCTGCCCAGCGGCAGGATGAAAAGCCGTGAGGGTACTGTAGTGGATGCCGATGACCT
>CBDUBK010000542.1:0-2261 GCA_965365375.1 uncultured bacterium
CCAGGCCTGTATTCTCTTTTCACAAACTGGTTCACATCATCAAAATTGGTCACCTTCATCTGGTTATTGTCCCAAACCAGTTTAATATTCCTTCCCGGCCAGTCTACCCCTTTACCATCAGCTTTTGGTTTTTGGATGTCATGCGCCCTGATTGCGAGATTCGCCATAAGCAAAGATTCAGTTAATGGCCCTGCTATTTCAAAAGGTGAACTCAGTTCTTTTTTTCCATAACCTGCAATACATGCTTCCACCCATTGTGCATAGTGTCCATCAGCACCACCAGGTACTCTTGCAATGGTTTGTTTCACTTTCACTTCCTGGGTTCTGCTGGTGGGTAATAAACGTGGATTGGCAGAATAAGTGCTGCACATCATCTTGCCTTTTGTCCCTACGAACAAAGCACCATTGCCTCCGTCACCAAATAATTCATTAGGGCCCAATTCTTCCGGCCTTTCAGGTTGTATGCCACCATCCATCCAGTGAAGCGTAACATTTCCTTTGGTTTTGTTGGTCCTGGGAAAATTGAGTGTTACATGACTCGATGGGGGGCAGCTGTCAGGGAAATAACCGCGCTTGAATTCGTCAACATATACAGATCCAACACTGGCCTGTACATCCGTTGCGTATTTGAGATTGAGAACGCGGAATGCCGGCTCAATGATATGGCAACCCATATCACCGAGTGCACCGGTTCCATAATCCCACCAGCCCCGCCAGTTGAATGGTACCAGTTTGTCTACATAATCCTTATAAGGCGCTGTACCTAACCAGAGATCCCAGTCAAGTTCTTTGGGAATAGGTGCCTTGCCTGCAGGCCAGGGAATTCCCTGCGGCCACACGGGCCTGTTGGTCCAGCAATAAACGGTATGCACATCGCCGATCACACCTTTGTTATACCATTCCATCAGCTGGCGTACGCCATCACCTGATGCGCCCTGGTTACCCATTTGTGTAACCACTTTATATTTTTCTGCGGCCTGGGTTAAAATCCTTGCTTCATAAATATCATGGGTAAGCGGTTTCTGTACATACACATGTTTGCCCAGTTGCATGGCGGCCAGCGTTTGTACCGCATGGTTATGATCGGGTGTTGATACTGAAACGGCATCGAAATTTTTTGATTCCTTGTCAAACATTTCCCTCCAGTCTTTATAATATTTGGCTTTGGGAAAATTTTTCACGGAGTTAGCTGCCCTGCGGTCATCCACGTCACATAAAAAAGCAATATCGGCTTTGCCGCTTTTATAAAAGCTCATGATATCACTTTCACCCTTGCCACCCACACCTATTCCTGCAACCAGCAGGCGGTCACTGGGTGCTGTATAACCTTTACCCAATACATGTCTTGGTACGATGAAAAATCCTGCTGTTGCCAGTGCCGTATTCCTGATAAATGACCGGCGGGTACTGTCAATGGGTTTTAAATCTTTTTCTTCCATATCAGAGGTTCATTTTTTTAAGTTCTTTTACAGCATAGTCACAGGCCCTTGCTGTAAGAGCCATATAAGTCAATGAAGGATTCACACAGGAGGCCGAGGTCATGCAGGAGCCGTCGGTAATGAATACGTTTTTTGCATCCCATACCTGGTTCCATTCATTCAACACGGAAGTTTTTGGATCCCTTCCCATCCTTGCAGTACCCATTTCATGAATGCCCATGCCCGGTGCATAATCGTTATCGTAGGTTTTTACATTTTTAAGACCGGCAGCTTCCAGCATTTCTTTTGCATCATTGGCCATATCCACGCGCATCTTTTTTTCATTCTCCCCGATCTGGCAATCGATGGCCAGCACAGGAAGATTCCATTTGTCTTTTTTATTCTTATCAAGCGTCACTTTATTATTGGGATCCGGAAGCATCTCACCAAAAGCGGTCATACCCATGCGCCAATTGCCTGGTTCACACAAAGCATCCTTATAATCACCCCCGATATTCATTTCAGCGATCTCGCGGCCCCATTCCTGCCGGCTCGCGGCACCCTGGTATCCAAAACCACGTACATAATCTCTTTTATCTCCAAAAAGATTGCGGTAACGGACAAGGTAAATTCCTGTAGGCCTTTTACCGAAATAATATTTGTCATCAAAACCATCCACATCACCATTGGCACCTACCCGGAAATGATGATCCATAAGATTCTTTCCCAGTGCATCACTGCTGCTGCCCAATCCGCCAGGCCAGATATCTGTTGCTGAATTCATCAGCAGCCAGGTGGAGTTGAGGGTAGAAGCATTCACAAAAATGATATTCGCAAAATATT
>CBDUBK010000543.1:0-2253 GCA_965365375.1 uncultured bacterium
ATCAGCTGGAATTATCCTTCTTCTTATTACACCATTTCTGAAAAAATGGATGCAGCACAGCGGAGAAACAGCTAAAACTGAACAACAGGTGGAAGAAGAATATCCTGC
The DNA here is from genome assembly GCA_965365375.1 of uncultured bacterium. Taxonomy (GTDB): domain Bacteria; phylum Bacteroidota; class Bacteroidia; order Chitinophagales; family Chitinophagaceae; genus Flavisolibacter. The sequence continues at coordinate 109 of CBDUBK010000543.1, forward strand.
ATTTGTGAATCAGTTGAAATGGACGCTCATCACGGATAAGATCATGCGGGAACAGGCTATTGAAGTAACACCTGACGACATCAAGGCATTTGCACGGCAGCAACTTTTCGGATACATGGGCATGAATGCAATGGATGCGGAACAACCATGGCTGAATGACTATTTAAACAAAATGATGCAGGACAGGAAATTTGTAGAAGATGCTTACCACCGAATACAGACGGAAAAAGTCTTTCAATGGGCAGTTGCGCATGTCAAAACTGAAGAGAAGCAGATTAGCCCTGAAGAATTCAGTACTCATCTGAAAGAACACGAACATCATCATCATTAATTAAATAGCGCTTGCGTGGTTTAAACAGGCAGGGCTAACCGAACATGCAACTCTGTCAGTTTTTTGGCAGTTTAAAAGTTTGGACGGAGATTTGGAGTTATCTCACCCATCAAAGCAAAGCTTTTCTATGAATTATAAAAAGGAATTTGAAAAATACGCCATCAGGCACAGGGGCATATCCAGTCATACCCTACACGATTACACCGATCATATGGTAACCAACCTCACTCCGAATATCATTGAGGAGCGTCCCATGAATATTGCTGTAATGGATGTCTACAGCAGGCTGATGATGGACCGCATCATCTTTCTGGGATATCCGATCAATGATGAAGTGGCTAATATTGTTACCGCACAGATGCTATTTCTGGAGAGTACCGACAGAACGCGTGACATTCAGATGTACATCAATTCACCCGGCGGAAGTGTATATTCCGGTCTTGGCGTATACGACACCATGCAATACATTACACCGGATGTTTCAACGATCTGTATTGGAATGGCTGCCTCTATGGCAGCTGTTTTGCTAACAGCAGGATCAAAAGGAAAACGAACCGCTTTGAAACATTCACGGGTAATGATGCACCAACCCAGTGGCGCCATTGGCGGACAGGCAAGTGATATTGACATAACGGTAAATGAGATCCGGAAAGTAAAGCGCAACCTTTACGATATTATTTCGAATCATACAGGCAAGACCATCAAACAGGTTGAAAAGGATTGCGACCGGGATTACTGGCTTACATCCGAAGAAGCAAAAGAATACGGGCTCGTAGATGAAGTGCTGCTCACAAATCCCCGCAAAGAAAAGAAGGACTAATCGCCGGGGACCACCTCCTATCTAAATTATCTTATTTAATATAACAGAACTATGAACGACTTTGCAAAATACTTGCTCAACCGCAGGATGGATGATGAAGAAGATCCTGAAAAAGAAGAGAAGGAAGAAAAGACACCTGTGGAAATGAGCATGCTCATGAAAAAGCTGGAAAAATATTTTTTCCAGACAAGAACAGTTTACCTGTGGGGAGCGGTGGATGACAGAACTGCAAGAGAAGTGACCACTAAAATGTTGCTGCTGGATGCTGACAAACCGGGAGAACCTATCAAATTTTTTATCAACAGCCCGGGAGGAGTGGTTACGAGCGGAATGGTTATTTATGATACCATGAAAATGTTGCGCAGCCCTGTTCACACTGTATGCATGGGTCTTGCTGCTTCGATGGGCTCTATCCTGTTGAGTGGCGGCGTAAAGGGAAACAGATTTATTTTCCCGCACGGAGAAGTGATGATCCACCAGCCAAGCCTTGGAGGCCACCTGCAGGGGGTCAGCGTTGACCTGGAGATCACCGCCAAGCAAACACGTCGTGTAAAAGAAATAGGCGCCAGGATCCTCGCAGAAAATTGCGGTAAGAAAGTTGAACAGGTGATGAAGGATTTTGACCGCGACTATTGGATGGACGCTAAAGAAGCTGTGGAATACGGAATTGTTGATAAGGTAGTAGAAAAGCTGTAACAGACGGTATTTTCCCCTTGTGCAAGGATTTAAAACCGCCTGTGAGGGCGGTTTTTATCATTTGTGAATTAATTGATTGGATGAACCGAAAAAGTTTGTGACCTTTGTGAATGCTTACCTTTTTGTAAGGCCGTGAACAGAAGGGCGCATTAATGATAAAAAAATGGCAAAAGCAACCTTACATTGTTCTTTTTGTGGCCGCAGCAGGGATGAAGTAAAGATCCTAATTGCAGGGCAGGAAGGACATATCTGTGAAAACTGCGTAGAACACGCACGCGAAATCATTGACCAGGAACTG
>CBDUBK010000544.1:0-2250 GCA_965365375.1 uncultured bacterium
ACCATCGCAATACTATAATTGAAGGGCGTGCGCTCGCAGGGATTTAAATAGGCATCTCCCATTTTTTTAGCGCGGAAATAATAATTATTTGCTTTGGAATAATGATATAAACGGTAGGCGATATGTCCGCCAAAAAGCAGCATACCCACATAAGCACGCGGATAGCGATGCTGCATTTCGGAAGGTGCATACATGGCTAGTGCCGAATCGATCATGGCCGCAGTGGAATCATTGCTGTTTCCGAAAAAATAATAATAGTTGGCCCTGAGCACGTAACGGGCAGCAATGAGATAAGGAACCGGCTTTGATTCCTTAGCCATTTGTTCGTCGAAATATCTGAGAGCAGGTTCAATGTTTTTTTGCTGGTATAATAAACGGTAAGAAGAATCAACAAGGCGGGCATTCCAGTGATCGGCTTCCTGCTGTTCGGTTAGTACAGGCTTGCCGCAGGCCAGGAGCATGGCAACCATGATCAGGGCCAGGTAAAGTTTTTTGAGAAGGCTTTGGTTTTTCATCCGGTCATATCAAAATTAGAACTTAACTGTTCCGGTTAAGCTATTATCGGTTAAACAGGGTATTTCAACGGTCAAATGCCGGGAGGCCTAAGGGGATTTCATTAGCCAAGAGCCAATGGTCTTTGCCTGGCAGCTCCCGCTCATTTGCTTCAGCTTCCCCACGTTTCCTTACATTTGAACGGGCCGCCAAACACTTAACCAAAGAAATGATCCTGATCGTTGATGATAAACGTGAAAACGTTTTTTCCCTTAAGACTGTACTGGAACAGCATGGGTTTCAAACAGACTCTGTTTTGTCTGGCGAAGAAGCCCTGAAAAAAGTGCTCAAACATGATTATGCCCTGATCATCCTGGATGTGCAGATGCCCGACATGGATGGATTTGAAGTGGCTGAAGCACTTACCGGTCTTAATAAAACCCGTGACATTCCCATTATCTTTCTTTCCGCGATCAATACACATAAAAAATATGTGACCAAAGGGCTTGAATCCGGAGCTGTTGAATACCTTACCAAACCGGTGGATCCCGATATCCTCATTTTAAAAGTGCGGAATTTTTACAGGCTTTATGAAAAAAACGCTGCACTCAAAGAAGCGGAAAAAGCGCTCAAACAAACTGTAAGCGAATTATACAGCACCCTTGAGGCCCTTCCCCAGCTGGCTTTCACAGCCAGTCAAACCGGGGAAGTGGAATATGTGAACCAGCCCTGGCTGGAATATGCTTTATCATCAAAAGAGTTTCCCGAATCCAATGGTCCTGCTTCTCTTTATGATACCTGGCTGGGTCTCATCAGCAAGGGCCAGCCGGTAGAACAAGAGGTTGCTATTAAAAAGATCAGTGATGGAAAATTCTATCACCACCTGCTGCGAGCAACGCCATTAAAGATTAATGGTCTCACACGAAGATGGGTAGGCACCTTTACTTCCATCCACGACCAAAAACTTTCCAACGAATTGCTGGAAAAAAAAGTGGGTGAAAGAACACGCGAATTGCTGGAAGCCAACCGTGACCTGGAGATCAGCAATAATGACCTGCAGCAGTTTACATCCGTCACCTCGCATGACCTGAAAGAACCATTAAGGAAGATCCAGTTCTTTGGAAACATGCTGCGCGATAAAGCAACACTGAGCCAGGAACATACTGTTTTGCTGGAGAAGATCATCATGTCTTCCAACCGCATGAGCAACCTGATTGATGACCTGCTTTCATTTGCTTCTCTTTCAAGCCCCCATTTATTTGAATCAACTGATATCAACAATATCATTTCAGATATCCTGAATGACCTGGAGCTGACCATTGAAGAAAAGAAAGCAAGAATAGAGGTGGAAACGATACCCAGGCTGGAAGTGATCCCTGCACTTGCACGGCAGCTGTTTCAAAACCTGATCAGCAATGCTTTGAAATTTTCAAGACCAGGTGTACACCCCCATATCCGTATCACTGCATCCAGGACAGACCAACCGCAGGTTGAAGCACCTGCTACTGCCGCTGGTATCTATTGCAGGATTTCCATCAGTGATAACGGGATTGGTTTTGATGAAGCCTATGCGGAAAAGATCTTTACCATTTTTCAACGGCTGAATGCGAGGGCCGAATATGAAGGCACAGGCATAGGATTGGCAATCGCTAAAAAAATCGTTGACCGCCACAATGGATTGATCTTCGCCCGCAGCCAGCAGGGATCCGGTGCGGTCTTTCACATACTCCTGCCTGTTCACCAGGATCCTTTGCACAA
>CBDUBK010000545.1:0-2237 GCA_965365375.1 uncultured bacterium
CCCTGCATCGATCCATTTACGGGCCTGCGCCAGTTTTTTGAGGACCATTTCTGTTCCGTTCAGCAACCTGCATTTGAATATTACTTCGCCATCAGAGCTGATGTCCGTAATATCCGCAGTGCCGAATAATCCATAGTAAGGGTAATCAATTTTGAACTGATTATCCTGGTGGAAATTTTTATAAAACAGATAGTCGCCCATTACATATAGCTTATAATCTCCTGTCGGTTCAAAGGTGATTATGCATCTGTCAGACCCCGGTTTCCATCAGATGAATCAACCGGAAACCAGGAAAACCATAATAACCTTCCAGCCAGACGAAATAGTAAAGGATCAATTATCCAGATTGGATAGGTAAAATCCTTCTTTATGTAAAACTGTTTTGTTGGGAATTGCTGTGAGCAAAGATTCTTTTACCAGCTTTTCTACCAGGCGAAGCTGATTGTCCTGGTCTCCGGACTGAGCGATCAGTTTCCAGCTTTCAATTTTCATCAGGGCTCTCTTGCTGGTCTTAACTACGTGACGGTCGAGCCATTCGGACCTTTCGGCCAAATACAGTTGATGATTCCGGAAGTAGGCATGCATAGGAGTAGATTTTAGATAATGGTGAACTTGCTATCAAATTAATAATAAATATTCGAAAATTCCTAATGCCCGATTTTTTTACCGGTCTTTTCACATTAAAAAAAATACTTAGCCTTGTGATTCGATGACTCTAATCAACTGGCTAAGTATGAAGCAATTAGCTTTGAGCTTTTATACCAATACCTCGGTTGCCGATTTATTATATTCTTCGGTTAGCTTCCGTTGCAACTCAAAAGACATCGGCTGATAACTGTCAAATTTCATTTTAAACCGCGCCCTTCCCTGGCTGATGGAACGCAGTGAAGATGAAAAATCATGCATTTCAGACAAGGGCACTTTTGCAATGATCTTCTGGAAATGCCCTTCGGTGTCCATCCCTTCCACGATTCCACGGCGGCTTTGCAGGTCGCCCATTACGGCTCCTGTGAGGTCTTCCGGGCAGAGTACTTCAATTGCATACAAAGGTTCAAGCACCTGGGGATCGGCATCCTTGAAGGCCTGGCGAAAGGCCTGCAGTCCTGCAATTTTGAAGGAGATATCATTGGAATCTACCGGATGCATTTTCCCGTCATAAACTGAAACCCGTACATCGCGGACATAAGAGCCGGTGAGGGGACCTTCATGCATTTTTTCCATGACTCCTTTCAGGATGGAAGGGAGGAACCGTGTATCGATGGCACCACCCACAATGCAGTTATAAAAAACCAGCTTACCACCCCAGTCAAGGTTAAAAACTTCTCTCCCCCGCACATTTAGTCCCTGGGGTTCAGGCATACCATCATAATAGGGTTCAATGCGCATATAAACTTCACCAAACTGGCCGGCGCCGCCCGATTGTTTTTTATGCCGGTAACTTGATTCGGACGTTTTCCGGATGGTTTCGCGATACGGAATGCGTGGACGGACAAATTTCACCGGTACCTTATGAAGATTTTCAATCTTCCAGCGGGCAACGGCAAGGTGCATATCACCCTGGCAATGGAGCAGGGTCTGTTTCAGTTCCTGTGATACTTCCACGATAAGGGTGGGATCTTCTTCTCTCAATTGGTGCAGGGCCTGGGCCATTTTTTCTTCTTCACCCTTATTTACGGGTTCAATGGCAACGGTAACATTCGCGGCCGGAAATTCAATCGGAGGCAGCTCGTAATTGCGGCCTTTCACATGAAGCGTGTTATTTACATGGGTATTCCTAAGTTTTAGTGTGGCCCCAATATCTCCTGCAACCAGTTCATTTACCGGTATGCGTTTATTCCCTTCCATCATAAATAGCTGGTTGATCTTTTCTACCACGCCATTCGATTCATTCACCAGTTCCATTCCTGTCTTTATGGTACCCGAAAATACTTTGAAGAAGGAGAGATCGCCAACGTGAGGTTCAGAAATGGTTTTGTACACGAAAATGCAGGCAGGCCCGGAGGCATCACAGGTAAGATCAGCACCTTCTGTAGTTTTCTGAGGGGGCATTTCATTGGCGCTCGGACATACATTATCGATAAAACCCATCAAACGTCCGCTGCCCATATTTCTTTCTGCTGAGAGACAAAATAGTGGAAAAATATCATGATGGATCATTGCTTTTTTAAGACCTTCCTTTAACTCATCTTCATCCAGTTCACCTTTATCGAAATACTTTTCCATCAGTTGTTCATCGT
>CBDUBK010000546.1:0-2220 GCA_965365375.1 uncultured bacterium
TGTATTAGGTGTAACATCCGCTACCGGTACCATACTTACAGAGAATGGAACCAATTTCGTTACGGATAATACAGGTTACTCCACTCCCATCAGCCAGCCAGGTTATACACTTGCCTGGAACGATGAATTTGATGGCAATGCACTCAACCTGAATGTATGGAACCAGGAGATTGGCAATGGCGCAAGCGGCTGGGGAAATAATGAACTTGAATTTTATACCAACAGCACAAAAAATACTTTTGTTTCCAATGGTAAGCTGATCATTGAAGCAAGAAAGGAATCCATCAACGGATTCAATTATTCTTCAGGAAGAATGACTACCCAGAACAAAAAAACTTTCACTTTCGGAAGGATTGATATCCGGGCTAAATTGCCTGTTGGTAAAGGTATCTGGCCTGCGCTGTGGATGCTGGGAGCAAATATTACTACGGTAGGCTGGCCGGCAAGTGGCGAGATCGACATTATGGAACTGGTTGGCACATTTCCTTCCCGCACACATGGTACTGCACACTGGAGAACACAGGGTGGAAATGCTATCAACAAAGGCGGCGCGTACAATCTTCCTTCAGGAGATTTTTCTCAGCAGTTTCATGTGTTCACTATCATCTGGGAACAGGATATCATCAAATGGCTGGTAGATGACCAGCTGTTTTTTACATTATATAAAACAGATGTAAACCCGGCCAACTACCCTTTCAATGCACCGCATTTCTTCATCTTTAATGTGGCCGTGGGTGGTAACTGGCCTGGCCCTCCTGATGCCAATACGCAGTTTCCGCAACGTATGATCGTTGATTATGTAAGAGTGTTTCAATGATCGATTAACAAACCCTGGCATCCTGGTGCCATCAATTGATTGTTATGCGAACGATTTCCTGCCTGCTGATAATTTATGTCCTTACCTCGTGCAATGCTTCCAAAGCACCTGCTGAAAATGCATGGACCTTATCCTGGAGCGATGAATTCAATTATACAGGTTTACCAGACAGCAGCAAATGGGATTATGATACAGGCGGACATGGCTGGGGTAATAATGAATTGCAATATTATACTGACAGTGATATCAGGAACGTGGAAGTAAACAATGGCACGCTCAAGCTTCGTGCCCTCCGCGAAAAAACAGGGGATAAGGATTATTCCTCAGCGCGTATGGTCACCCGCGGAAAAGCCGATTTCACTTATGGCAAAATAGAGATCAATGCCAAACTTCCTGCAGGCCGCGGATTATGGCCAGCCCTGTGGATGCTTGGAAATAATATTGAAACCGTTGACTGGCCTGAATGTGGGGAGATCGATATCATGGAGCATGTAGGTTATGAAAAAGATTCCATTTTCGGAACCATTCATACCAAGGCCTATAACCACGTGATCGGTACGCAAAAAATGAAAAAGATCTTCATCAAAGATCCTTATGGAAGTTTTCACAGGTACACTTTGGAGTGGACTCCTGAGCACATGAAATTTTTCCTTGATGATACTTTATTCAACGAGATCACCAATGAAAAAAAATCAACAGCTGAATGGCCGTTTGATTCCCCTTTTTACCTGTTGATGAATATAGCAGTAGGTGGTAATCTTGGCGGACAGCATGGAGTAGATTCTACCGTTTTCCCTGCCACCATGGAAGTGGATTATGTCCGTGTTTATAAACAAACAAAAGAGTAGTGACTATGATGCTGATGAATCAAAAAAACCGTTTAGGAAAATCCATGCTGGCTGTCGTGGCCTCGGGCATGCTTTTTCTCAATTGCAACCAGGGTAAGGATGATGCGCCTGCTCCTCCTCCACCTCCACCGCCGGCCAACGAAGTGGATTTCTGGCTCACCAAGTCAGATGAATCAGTCAAACTTCAAAAACAAAATAACATACTGGCATTTACCACAAATTTTAACCAGTACCCCAGTATCGAAGTGGATGATGCAACTACTTTCCAATCCATAGACGGATTCGGATACACTCTTACCGGCGGAAGCGCTGAAGTGATCAATTCACTCACCGCTTCCAAAAAACAGGAACTGCTGCAGGAATTATTTGGCTCATCTGCCACTTCCATCAGTGTGAGCTACCTGCGCATCAGCATTGGGGCATCTGATCTCAACAGCACACCTTTTACTTATAATGACCTGCCAGCAGGGCAAACAGATGTGAACCAGGACCAGTTCAGCCTCGCGCCTGACATGACGCATGTAATTCCGCTGCTCAAACAGATCCTGCTCATCA
>CBDUBK010000547.1:0-2218 GCA_965365375.1 uncultured bacterium
GGTTTGTGATGAACTCAGACAATTCATCATTGATGTGGTAAGTGTACATGGCGGGCATTTCGCAGCAAGCCTCGGGGTAGTGGAACTTTCCGTTGCACTGCATTATATCTATAATACACCTTATGACCAGCTGGTATGGGATGTAGGCCACCAGGCATATGGACACAAGATCCTCACCGGGCGCAGGGATAATTTTGTAAGCAACCGCAAATACAAAGGCCTTAGCGGGTTTCCCAAGAGAAGCGAAAGCGAGTATGATACTTTTGGTGTAGGCCACTCTTCCACCTCCATTTCAGCAGCACTCGGCATGGCTATGGCCTCAAAGATCAAAGGAGAAACCGACCGGAAATCAGTTGCTGTAATTGGCGACGGTTCCATGACGGCGGGCATGGCTTTCGAAGCAATGAACCATGCAGGTGTTGCGGATACTGATGTGCTGATCATCCTGAATGATAATTGCATGAGCATTGACCCCAATGTAGGTGCGCTCAAGGAATACCTTACAGATATTTCAACTTCCTATACTTACAACAAGATCCGCGATGATGTCTGGAACCTGCTGGGTAAATTACCCGTGGGTAAAAGATTTACCCGTGATATGGCTTCCAAACTCGAAGCAGGTATCAAGGGCATGGTGAGCAAAAGCTCTAATCTTTTTGAAGCTTTGAATCTCCGCTATTTCGGCCCTATTGACGGGCATAACATCACCAAGCTGGTTGACACGCTTAAGGACCTGAGGAATATTCCAGGCCCCAAGATCCTTCACATTATTACGGTTAAGGGTAAGGGTTATTCACTTGCGGAAAAGGACCAGACCAAGTGGCATGCACCGGGTCTTTTCGACAAGATCACCGGCGAGATCTATAAAAAGAAATATGAGATCCCCCAGCCTCCTAAATACCAGGATGTATTCGGTCATAGCATCATAGAACTGGCGGAGCAAAATGAAAAAATCATTGGCATCACGCCGGCCATGCCCAGCGGTTCCTCATTGAAATACATGATGGAACAAATGCCTCACCGCGCATTTGATGTAGGTATCTGTGAACAGCATGCAGTAACGCTCAGTGCGGGGATGGCCACACAGGGTATGAAGGTATTTTGTAACATCTATTCCTCTTTCATGCAGCGGGCTTTTGACCAGGCCGTGCATGATGTAGCCATACAAAAACTGCCGGTTATCTTCTGTCTCGACAGGGCAGGACTGGTGGGTGAAGACGGGCCAACACACCATGGTGCTTATGATGTTCCTTATTTCCGGTGTATACCCAACATGGTGATCAGTGCTCCAATGAATGAGCAGGAATTACGCAACCTGATGTACACGGCTCAACTTGAGAGCACCAATGTTCCTGTTGTGATCCGTTACCCGAGAGGCGAAGGCATGATGCCTGAATGGAAAAAACCCTTTGAAGCAATAGAGATCGGCAAAGGAAGAAAGCTGAAGGACGGGAAAGATATTGCCATCCTTTCTTTTGGACATCCCGGCAATTTTGCTGCGGCTGCCATCAGGGACCTGAGATCAGAAGGAATTACACCTGCACATTATGATATGCGTTTTGCCAAACCACTGGATGAAACATTACTGCACGAAGCGCTTAGCAAATACAAAAAGATCATTACAGTTGAAGACGGAACTGTTGTAGGCGGATTTGGTAGTGCCGTTGCAGAATTTATGGCGCAACACCAATATAAGAATGACCTTAAGATACTGGGAATACCTGACCGGATCGTGGAGCATGGCACTTTGAAAGAACTGCACCGTGAATGTGGTTATGATGCGGAAGCCATTAAAGAAGCCATTATTGAATTCTCCAGAACAGGACAGCCCTCCCGGGAAAATACCGTAGTTCATTAAGGCCCGCGGCAAGTCCCGGCTTTTATGATTAAATTCAGGTATGCAACGAAAACTGTTTTTTCTTGCATACTTTTTTATTTGCGCTGTTACCTCAGCCCAACAGTATCCTTTTATTTACTATACTCCCAAAGATGGACTGGTCAACAGCCGCGTAAGAAGTATACAACAGGACAGCAGGGGCAGATTGTATTTTCTGACCTTCGGGGGTTTGAGCGTGTACGATGGCACCCGCTTCATGAATTATCATAAGGAAAACGGGTTGGCAAATGAACTGGTGAATGACCTGATGGAGGTAACACCGGATTCTTTCCTGGTAGCTACCAATACCAATGTGCTCAATACCCTCGTGAAGGGCAAGGT
>CBDUBK010000548.1:0-2214 GCA_965365375.1 uncultured bacterium
GACCGGCTGGTGAATTATATGCAGGCTTTGGCTACCGCGGCACCATCCCGGATCAAAATAGAGAACATGGGATATTCTTATGAGTACCGTCCGCAGGTTTTGCTCATCATAACTTCTCCTAAAAATCACCAGAACCTCGAGCAGATCAGGCAGCAGCATGTTCAGCTTACCGATCCTTCACATTCATCATCACTCAATACTGCAGGAATGCCCGTGGTAGTTTATATCGGCCATTCCATTCACGGCAATGAACCCAGTGGAGCTAATGCTGCTTTGCTGAGCGCTTATTACCTGGCAGCAGCAAAGGGCAAACAGGTAGATGAGCTTCTTGAAAATACGATTATACTGTTTGATCCTTCCTTCAATCCTGATGGGCTTCAGCGTTTTTCCACCTGGGCCAACCAGCACAAGGGAAAAAACCTGGTGACAGACCCAAATTCAAGAGAGTTCAACGAAGTCTGGCCGGGAGGACGTTTCAATCATTACTGGTTTGATCTCAACCGCGACTGGCTGCCGGCGCAACACGTGGAAAGCCGTAACCGGCTGGAATGGTTTCATAAATGGAAACCGAATATTTTAACGGACCACCACGAACAGGGCAGTAACGCAACTTTCTTTTTCCAGCCAGGTGTTCCTTCACGGGTAAATCCAATCACGCCTAAAATGAACCAGGAACTCACTGGAAAACTCGGTGAATTTCATGCGGCTTTTCTTGACAGGATCGGTTCCCTTTATTTCACCAAAGAGAATTATGATGATTTTTATTATGGAAAAGGTTCAACCTATCCTGATGTGAATGGTTCCATTGGTATTCTATTTGAACAGGCATCATCAAGAGGACATGCGCAGGAAACAGCCAATGGCATTCTGACTTTTCCTTTTACTATCAGGAACCAGTTCGTTACCACTCTTTCTACTCTGGAGGGAGCCAAAACCCTGCGTAAAGAATTTCTTGACTGGCAAAGAAGTTTTTACCAGACAGCCATGCAGGAAGCTGCAGCCGCTCCTGTAAAAGCCTATGTATTTGGTGATGCAAATGATCCTTCACGGAATGAGATTTTTGTAAACATGCTGCGCAGGCACCAGATCGATATCTATGAACTAAATAAGAACATGAAAGCTGACGGATATGAATTCAAGATTTCATCAGCCTATGTGGTTCCAACGAACCAGCCGCAGTACCGGCTCATCAGGGGCATCTTTGAAAAAACACTTCATTATACGGACAGTTTATTTTATGATATCACATCATGGACCATGCCTCTTGCATTTGGATTGCCTTATGCCGAATTGAACCAGTCAGGTTTCAACAGTTCTTTACTGGGTAAAAAGATTGTTGACGAAATGCATGGTAATGGGAAGATTATAGGAGGCCGATCCTCTATTGGTTATATTCTTGACTGGAGGGGTTTCGAAGCACCCGGGGCATTGTACGAACTCCAGAAAGAAGGACTTTTCACAAAGGTGGCAACCAATGAATTTGAACTGCATTCAACAGATACACGCGTTAAAGGAGAGAAATTCAACTATGGATCAATATTGATACCGGTATCAATGCAGACCAAAAGCGAGGAAGAAATTTTTAACCTGATCAAATCAGCAGCTTCAAAATACAATGTAACCTTCCATGCTATTAAGGCCGGTAATGTGTCCAGCGGCAGTGATTTCGGCAGTTCAAGATTTAATGCGCTTACCAAACCAACCATTGCCATGCTTGTAGGCCAGGGTGTCAATGCCCTGGATGCCGGTGAGATCTGGCACCTGATGGACCAGCGTTTCAATATTCCCATGTCACACCTGGAAACTTCCACCTTCAACAGGGTGGACCTTTCTAAATACAATACCATTATCATGGTGAGTGGAACTTATGCAGACCTTAATAAAGAAAAACTGAAAACCTGGGTGCAGGGGGGTGGCACGCTTATTCTCACAGAAGACGCAGTAACCTGGGGGGCGCAAAATGGCATCAGCCAGGTAAGTTTTAAAAAACTGAAACCGGCTGCTGACAGTACCAAAACTCTCAGTTATGTGGACCGCGAACAGGTGCAGGGCGCCCAGAGAATGCGTGGCGCCATCTTCCGTGCTGAAGTGGATCTTTCACATCCTTTAGCTTACGGTTATACCTCACCGTTTGTAAGCCTTTTCAAGGGAAATAGTGTATTTATGGAAAAGAGTAAAAATCCATATGCCACTCCTTATTATTATAAAAATACT
>CBDUBK010000549.1:0-2205 GCA_965365375.1 uncultured bacterium
GCGTTTTTTAAGCTGGAATTTTATCGAAGGCTGGCTCTTTGCGAACTTTGCGGTTTCTGTATTCAAAAAAAAGGGAACAATTCTGCTCCCCTTTTTTATTAAACTGAACCTGACATTATTTTTTCTTTCTTGATAACAATGCAATAGCAACAGTGGTAACAAGTACTGTAGCTGCAATCTTTGTCACCATTCCCTTACGATTGAATTTCCACTCAGCATTCCAACCTCTTTCAGCAAAAATATTCGGAATATGACCGCGGCTCAGGTCTTCCACGATACCTTCCACCGCATTTACCCTGTCAGCCAGGATCAATGTCATCCAATGCCCTGCATGGCCTTCGCTGTACCGGAATGCAAACCTGCGCAGGTGTCCACTCAGACCTGAAGGCGGTGTGGAAGTGCCAAATACCGCACTGTCACTGGGCCTTTCGATGGAACGGAGGAGTTCTACATCTTTGGGTTGCAGGGGAGGCCTTACATAATTAAGGCGCTCATGATCTGCACCATTCCAGTGCTTCATCGGGTAGTTGGGATGATCATCAGGATCAGCATCTATGCCCCAACCTGGGATGTCTTTATATTGTTCGGCGATTTGCCTGTCCATATCTGGATTGATCGTTCTTTCCATAACATTTGTTTTAAGCCACCTGGGCTGATGAAGGAATTAAGATAGGTTTAATGCAACCGTCAAGTTTGCGTGAGAAGATGTGGTAGGCATCTGAAATTTCTTCCAGCGGTATCCTGTGGGTGATCAAACCTTTTGGATTCAGCACGCCATTCATCACGTGATCGATCAGTCTGGGCAATAATCTTTTCACGGATGCCTGGTTGGCCCTGATCGTAATGCCTTTGTTTACCACGTTACCAATGGGTACCAGGTTCCAGGTTGGACCATAAACACCAACGATGGAAATAATACCGCCTTTTTTCACGGAGTTGATCGCCCACATCAGGGCTGTTGCTGATCCGGCCTGCAGCAGCGTTTTCCTTCCTGTAATGGTTTGCAGTGTATTGCCTGCAGCTTCACAACCCACCGCGTCAATGCATACATCCGCGCCAAAATTGCCCGTGGTCTTTTTCAGGAATACAACAGGATCGTCCATGTCCCTGAAATTGTAGGCTTCACATTTGGAATAATTGCGTGCAAACTCCAGCCTGTATTCCAGTTCATCAATAACGATCACGCGGCCTGCACCAAAGAGCCAGGCACAGCGTGCTGCCATGATACCAATCGGTCCTGCACCAAATACCACAACCGTATCACCTTTTTTGATGCCGCCCATTTCAGCTGCCTGGTAACCGGTTGGCACCACGTCAGTCAACAGTACCGCATCATCGAGGTCCATTCCTTTGGGGATGATGGTTGGTCCTACGTCCGCATAAGGTACCCGCACATATTCAGCCTGCCCCCCGTCGTAGCCCCCTGCTGTATGTGAGTAACCGAAGATGCCTCCTACTGCTGTTGCCTGGGTATTGGATTCATGGCAATTGCCAAATAGTTCCTGCTTGCAGAAAGGGCAGGATCCGCAGGCGATGTTAAAGGGAACCAGTACATGATCACCCACTTTCAGGTTCTGCACACCTGAGCCAATCTCTTCCACGATCCCGGTGAATTCATGGCCGAAGGTCATGCCTACACGTGTATCAGGTACGAGCCCATGATAAAGGTGAAGGTCTGAACCACAAATGCAGGATCTTGTCACACGAACAATAGCATCGCCCGGGTGAAGGATCTCCGGGTCTGGTTTGTTGCGGTCTGCTCTTACCCTGAAGGGACCGCGGTAATTCATTGCCAGCATACATGTATTTTTTAAAAATGATTGATTACTGCTACGCATGAGCATGCGCTGAGATGCATGCAGCGTGTGAATGAATGCTGTAAAAAATATGCCGTGGTAGATTGGGTAAAATTAAAATGTTGTACAGCTGGCTTTCGTTGGAACGATTATCACAAGAGTCATTAGCCTACTGGCTTTATTTAACCGCAAAGTGCGCAAAGAAGACGCAAAGAAGACGCAAAGAAACTTCGAACTTTCTTTGCGTCTTCTTTGCGTCTTTAAAGCCGGAATTCAACAGAAAGCTGGCCCCTTTGCGCACTTTGCGTTTAAATTCTTCAAACCTTGAATCTATTTTTTCCTTGAGGATCTGCTTAGATTTTAATCAGGAAAATAATACATGTTAAAGAGCAAAAATGCCAGAAGACAA
>CBDUBK010000550.1:0-2204 GCA_965365375.1 uncultured bacterium
GGCTTCAATCACAATTGCCGATGCAAAATTGGAAGCCGCGATCACGAGTATCGGTCCCATGATGTTTGGGAGGATATGCCGCGCGATGATCCTGAAATCAGAAAATCCCAATGCCCTTCCTGCTTCTACATATTGAAGTTCTTTTGTTGCCATGACCTGGCCCCGGACCAGCCTGGCAACATTCACCCACATGGTCAACCCGACAGCAATGAACACCTGCCAGAATCCCTTGCCCAGTAAAAGTGTGATGGCGAAAACAAGCAATAAGGTGGGAATGCTCCAGATCACGTTGATCAGCCACATGATGATATCATCGGTGCGCCCCCGGAAATAACCTGCCGCTGCACCCAGTACAATTCCAACTGTCAACGAGATCAACACAGTGATCAGTCCTACACTCAGGCTAACCCTGGTACCGATGATCAAACGGCTGAGGATATCACGTCCGTATTTATCGGTACCCACCCAGAATTTTTTCGTGGTCACAGGTTTATCAGCCAGCATGGATTTTGGAAAAGCGATTGGTTCGCTTACACCTTCATCAATGTATTTCTCGGCTACAATACTATCAGCAAGCACTTTATAACTGGTAATGGGAATATGGTCATAACGGTCAGGCCTGCCTGAAAATACGGTGGCTATAAATTTCTCCTGCCTGGGCTCTGTTTTTTTGACCATTAAAAAATCCTGGGTGAACCCGGGCTTTTCTCCCCCGATCTCCAGGATGATGCGGTTGGCATAAGGCGTGGGGTCAGGGGCAAGAAGGTAACCAAAAAGCGCTACCAGCACCGCTATGAGAATCATGACCAGCCCGGCAATGGCACCTTTGTTTTTTTTCAGTCTTTTCCAGGAAGCCTGCCAGAAAGATGGGGAAGTCTCACTCATCACGGGCAAGATAAATTATTTTGTTTTCCTTCCCTTCCATTCATATTTACCAAACTGGCTGCTGATACCGGTATAAATGGTATAGAAAATATGTAGGGGCTGGAATAAAGGAAAATACAGGGTAAGTGAGTGCTGGTTGAAGAACCTGGCCACCCTGTTTACAAAAGGCCATTCAATTATGGTCTTCATTAATAAAAAACCTGCAGTGAGCCACCAGTACCAGGGCTCAATGATGGATGCTCCCAGTAAAATGATGAATAGCAGGTTCACCAAAAGCACCAGTGCGAGTGCGGCAATAATGCGGCGGTCGCGGTAAACCAGGGATTTGCTTGCCCAGCGTTTTCGCTGCACCAGGAATTGCTTCCACCCGGGCATAGCAGGTGTTTGTACAATCGCCGCTTCACTTTTCAGGTAAAAAACTTTTTCCGGGTACACCTTGCGGATCTTGTGCATCAATAACATGTCATCACCGGTGGCAACATGATCTATTCCTTCAAAACCATTCACATCAAGAAAGGCGGATTTTTTATAGGCAAGGTTGGCACCGTTGCACATGTCGTGGAAGTTGAGGTGAACACTTGCGCCAGTGATTCCCTGGAGCGTGATAAAATCAAGCACCTGGAAAATTTGCAGGGGGTAATCAGGGGGGTAATATTTTACAGGTGCAGCAATGAAGGCTGCATCCTTTTCAACGTAGAATGAGGCAATTATTTTCAACCAGTTTTTGCCGGGCAGACAATCTGCATCTGTTGTAACTACCAGTTCACCTTTGGCCTGCATCACGCCAGCCTCGATGGCTTTTTTCTTGGAAGAAAACTCAGGGGCTACAGAAGGTTTCAATAAACGAAGATTAGACATGGGAAAAGACTGTACAATTATGGAAGTATCGTCTTCAGAAAAATCATCTACTACCAGGATTTCAAACAATTCAAAGGGATAGGATTGTTGTTGCAAAGCTTCGAGTATTATAGGCAGGTTTGATGCTTCATTTCTGGCTGGAATGATAACGGAAATAAAAACATTCAAATTTTCATTCATGGGATGAAAATCCGGGAGACTGCGCCATCCTTTATCATAATAGGCAAACAGCAGCGCATAAATAATAAGAAGGAAAATGGTGAGGATCAGCAGGACCATTAAAGCAAAACTAAGTTAGTATGATGCCAGATGAATGAGATTACATTTTTTAATCACATTGAAATTAACCGCAAAGGACACAAAGTAGCGCAAAGAAAACGCAGAGTCCTTTGCGCCCTCTGCTTTCCCTGGCGTCCTTTGCGGTAAAAATGAACTTCAGGATAGATGATAATTTAGGTTTA
>CBDUBK010000551.1:0-2199 GCA_965365375.1 uncultured bacterium
TTCAACAACCAGATCTATGGTTTGACGAAAGGACAATATTCTCCTACTTCAGAAGAAAACAAGGTTACCAAGTCCACACCATTCGGAAGTATTGACCACCCGTTCAACCCGCTGGCGCTGGCCATGGGAGCGGATGCTACTTTTGTTGCAAGAACCATGGACCGCGACCCCAAGCACCTGCAAAGCATGCTGATCAGGGCTCATGCGCATCATGGTGCTTCCTTTCTCGAGATCTACCAGAACTGTAATATTTTCAATGACGGCGCTTTTGAAATCTTTACAGAAAAATCAACCAAGGCTGACGAAGCTTTATTCCTGGATAATGGACAACCTCTTGTATTTGGCGCGAACAAGGATAAGGGCATCAGGCTGGATGGATTTACTCCTGTAGTGGTAAATCTTAATGAAGGAAACAGCATCAATGATCTTTGGGTGCACGATGAAAATGATATTTACAAAGCACAGATATTAACCCGCATGTTCGATGATCCCAAGCTGGATCATCACCTGCCAAGACCTTTCGGTGTTTTTTACCAGGCGATCAGGCCTACTTACGAGGATATGCTGAAGCAGCAGATCGAAGTAGCGAAGGAAAAGAAGGTTGCAGATCTTGATAAATTGCTTAAGGGAAATGAGACCTGGACGATAGCTTAGTTAAGTCAAAATTCAAAAGGTAAAATTCAAAAAAGAAACTTTTAGAAAATTTATTTAACCGCGAAGTGCGCAAAGGAAACGCAGAGATGACGCAAAGGATAAACCTTCTTTGCGTTTTTCTTTGCGTTTTACCAGCCATAGCTTAGCATAGGATGACCCTCCGCGTCCTTTGCGGTTAAAGAATCCACGTAATTTGTACCACGTTCTTTTGACTTTTGACTTTTGAACCGACTACCGGCTACCAACTTTAATCGCCCTTTCTGCATTCTCAAAAACCCTCTTCCTCTTATTCTCATACCACCACTTAGGTGCAGTCTTTTTCATAACGGTATCAATACTCCTCATACCAAATAGATTCCAGGCTCCTTTGAGCTTACCTGTCAGGCCAGGCTGCAGGGCACGCAGGCTCATGGCGAAACCACTGTCCAGGTATTCCATATGGTGCCAGTATCCTGCAGGCATAAATAGTGTATCTCCATGATCCAGGATGATCTCATAACCTCTGGCATATTTCAGCGCCGGGAATTGATCATAATCCAGTTTGCTGTTGTCGGAATAATAGTTGGAAAAATCGGCAAGGCTCAGCACCTCCCAGGGTTTGCGATATAATTTATGCTGTTCTGAAAAAGGAAAAAGCAGGACCCGTTTTCTTCCGGCGAACTGGGTATGCATGATGTTGGAAAGGTCAATATCAAAATGCATATGCGTAATGGAAGTTGCGCCTCCCACGAATAGCATGGGATATTTTTTTACAAAACCCTTCATCAGGTGCTCCGGCCATGTAAAATCTTTGACCAGGTCCGGAGCATGTTCAAAAATATTGAAGAGAAAGATCCTCCAGCCAGCAGGTCCCTGGCGGATCATGTCGATATATTCACCAAAGGTCTTGTAATCATCCGCGGTATTGATGGGTGTATAAGCATCGCTTTTGATATTGTTGTATAAGGCAACACGCTGGTGACCGACCAGTTTTTTAAAATGGTCCCAGTTCCATTTTTGATACGCAGGCCATGCTTTGGCAAGTTCCCTGATCACTACCGGCTTGTTCTGGTTGAAATATTCATCCCTGAATTCCTGCGGACCAATCTGGTTCACCACTGGAATAGATAGCAGTTCCATGGTAGAATGATTTTTGTATAAGCAATGTATTAAAGTTTTTTATCCGGTAAAATTGTTTATTGGAAACAAAGGTTAAATTCAGTTATGCTCATCCACATTCACCCGGTCAACCCGCAGGAGCGCCTTATCAGGCAGGTGGCTGCCATCCTGAAAAATGGTGGTATTATCATCTATCCTACGGATACCATTTACGGTTTGGGTTGTGACATTTCCCAGCACAAGGCCGTAGAAAGGATCTGCCGGATCAAGAATGTATCACCTGACAAGGCACAACTTTCATTTGTATGTTATGACCTGGGAGACCTGAGCCAGTATGCCAAACAGCTATCAACCCCTGTTTACCGTACGCTTAAACAATACCTTCCGGGTCCATACACTTTCATTCTTCCCGCCAGCAAGCAGGTACCAAGGATACTCAAGACAAAA
>CBDUBK010000552.1:0-2181 GCA_965365375.1 uncultured bacterium
GGTCTTCCACTTTTTTATTCCACCAGCTTTCCATTTCCAGACGCTCAAACCACTCTTTGGCCAGCTTGGTGGCCTGTGAAGTACTGAGTCCTTTCAGCTGTGCCAGGTAAAGCACCTGTTCGCCGATCTTCATTTTTTTATAAAGACCTCTTTCTTCCGGCATATAACCGATACGCTCCACATCTTTCAGGGCGTCGAATTTTTTTCCTTCAAAAAGAATCTGTCCTTCATCCGGGTAGAATATACCTGTGATCATGCGCAGCAGGGTAGTTTTACCGGCACCATTGGGACCCAGCAGGCCGAATATGGATCCTTCTTCTACTGTAAAGCTGATGTCATCCACAGCTTTCTGCGTCGCATAATATTTTTTTAGATTTTGTAAAGCTAATAAGGCCATGCAGCAAGGTTTTAGTTTCTAAAAATAAGACCAAATCACTGGCTGAAGATTATTTATGACCAACACCCGCTTTGCAGGTATCAAACGTGTCATTAGAGGTATTAGTCAGGCACACCGGCTATCCGGTCCGCGATCCTTTCTCCATCCATGGCAGCGCTCACTATTCCACCGGCATAACCGGCACCTTCACCGCAGGGATAAAGATTGTGTAATTGTGGATGATGTAGCCCCTGTACTTCCCTGGGTATCCTTACAGGTGAAGAGGTTCTTGATTCAGTAGCCACAACAACAGCCTCGTTGGTGAAATAACCTTTCATTTTTTTGCCGAACTCAATAAAAGCCTGTTGAAGTGATTGATGTACAAATGCAGGCAATACTTCTGATAAACTATTTGAATGCAGCCCGGGCAGGTAGCTGTTACCCGGTAAGGAAGCAGACAATTTATTTTCAGTAAAATCTACCAGCCGCTGGGCTGGTGCTTTCAATCCACCTCCACCGGCCATGAAAGCTTTTTGTTCTACGGATTGCTGGAAGTACATAGCAGCAAGGGGACCATGTTTTGCAAAAGCTGTCCAGTTTTTTTCTTCCACGCTTACCACCATTCCGCTATTGGCATAAGGATTATTTCTTTTGGAAGGTGACCAGCCATTCACTACGATCTCACCGGGGGCAGTAGCAGCAGGGGCGATGATACCACCCGGGCACATGCAAAATGAAAAGACACCTCGGCCTTCCACCTGTTGCACAAGGCTATAGGAGGCAGGTGGTAAAAATTCCCCTCGAATAGGGCAATGGTATTGAATGGAATCGATCAGTTCCTGCGGATGCTCAACCCTTACACCCAGGGCGAAAGGTTTGGCTTCTACCAGGATATTATGATGATGCAGCAATTCAAATATGTCACGGGCAGAATGACCGGTAGCAAGCACAAGGTCTTCAACCCCGAAACTTTGCCCATCCGCGGTTCCGATGGTTGTGATTTTATTTTTATCATGGCTGATATGGGAGAGTTTTTTTTCAAACAATACCTCGCCTCCGCAGGCAATGATCTGTTCCCTGATAGCTGTAATAATATGTGGCAGTTTATTGGTGCCGATATGAGGATGCGCATCATACAGGATCCTGCGGTCAGCACCGAAATAAACAAGACTGTTCAGGATGCGCCCTACATTTCCCCTTTTGGTACTGCGGGTATATAATTTTCCATCACTATAAGTACCTGCGCCACCTTCACCAAAACAATAATTGCTTTCGGGATTCACCACACCTTCCTTATTGATGGCGGCAAGGTCTCTTCTTCTTGCACGTACATCCTTGCCTCTTTCCAGCAGGATGGGTTTGATGCCATGATGGATCAGCCTTAGTGCAGCAAAGAGTCCCGCCGGACCTGCACCAATGATCATTACTTTTCTTTTAGCACCCGATACATCTTTAAGTAAAGGGACCTCGAGAGGGGTTTCATGAAACGGTTCATCAATAAACACAAGGAGAGAAAGCTGGAACCACACCTGCCTGCCCCGGGCATCAATGGATTGTTTGATAATATTATAGCCGGTAATGGTCTCAGAAGGAACCTGCAGTGCATTGGCCAGCAGGGGTTGTAAGAGAAAAGGATCGGCAGCCTCGTGAGGCAAAACCTTGATGGTAATATTTTTTTGCATGCCAGGTTGTTATCCCGGAAAAAGCCAGGTACTGCAAAATTGCAATAAAAAAGCGTCGAGCCGAAGCACGACGCTTAATGGTAAGCAATCATTAACACCTTTAATATTCTGAGGCACTAAAAG
>CBDUBK010000553.1:0-2162 GCA_965365375.1 uncultured bacterium
CGTCAGCCGAAGCTTTAGCGAAGGCTGGTTCTCCTTTTCTCTGCGGTAAAAAAAACACACCGTACTGTGATAACACCCGCCAAAAGCCAATAGCCAAAAGCTTATTTTTACCTTCCATGTTTGCTGAGATTATTATTCCCCTTGCATTACCAAAGAATTATACCTGGCATATTCCTGAAAATTTACTGAACCAGGTGCAGGTGGGTTGCCGCGTGGAGGTAAATCTCGGGCGTCATAAAAAATATGCAGGCCTGGTGAAGCGGGTGCACAATGACCAGCCATCATTCGAAGTAAAGGATATCATAAACGTTATTGATCCGGAGCCTGTCATCCAGCCCTACCAGTTGCAGCTATGGGAATGGATGGCCTCCTACTACATGTGTACCGAAGGAGAAGTGATGGCAGCAGCCCTGCCTGCCCATTTTAAATTATCAAGTGAGACCATCCTTGTATTCAACGAAGAATACGGTGATGATTTTTCTGATCTTGAAAATGAAGAATACCTCGTGGCTGAAGCCTTGCTGATGAAGCAGCAACTGGGCCTGGGTGAAGTGCAGAAGATCCTTGACCTCACGCATGTGTATCCTGTCGTGAACAGGCTGATCGCAAAAAAGGTCTGTTTCGTCTGGGAATCACTCAAACAAACCTTCCATCCCAAGAAAGAAAGTTTTGTTTTGATGTCACCCGAATACGACGATGAAGACAAACTTTCCGACCTGCTCAACAACTGGAGCCGTGCACCAAAACAGATGGAACTCTTATTGAGTTATCTCCACCTCATGCGCTCGCAGGGACAGGTCACAAGGGCAGAACTCCTGAAAAAATCAGGAGCCAGCGATGCCCAGCTGAAAGGACTGGTGGATAAGGAGATCCTCCGCATTGAAAAAAGAAGTATTGACCGCATTGTTTATTCAGCACGGGATATCAACGTGGATTTCGAACTCACACCTGCGCAGCAATCTGCTTACGAGCAGCTGCAGGATCATTTCAATATGAAACAGGTTTGCCTGCTGCATGGCATCACTTCAAGTGGTAAGACCCATATTTATATCAAACTTATAGAGCAATACATCCGCAAAGGACAGCAGGTATTGTACATGCTGCCCGAGATCGCACTCACATCACAGATCATCCGCCGGCTGCAGAAACATTTTGGTGGATATATTGGCATCTATCATTCAAAATTCAGCCAGAATGAAAGGGTGGAGATCTGGAATAAAGTGAAATCAGGTGAGTTGAAGATCGTTCTGGGTGCACGTTCAGCATTATTCCTTCCCTTTCAGCAATTAGGCCTGGTGATTTGCGATGAAGAGCATGACGGATCTTATAAACAACAGGATCCCGCGCCACGTTATCATGCAAGGGATACAGCCATCTACATGGCATCTTTGACCAATAGCAAAGTATTGCTGGGGAGCGCCACACCATCATTAGAGACCTACCATAATGCACAGCAGGAAAAATTCGGACTGGCCGAATTGCACGAACGGTTTGGTGAAGTCAACCTGCCATCAATTGAAATGGTAGATAACCGGATGCAGGTACAAAGGCCGGGGGAGAAGGTGATGCTTTCTTCCACACTACTGGAAGAGATCCGTCAAACCATTGCCCGCAAAAAACAGGTGATCCTTTTCCAGAACAGGAGGGGATACGCCCCCTACCAGGTCTGCATGGTTTGCGGATGGATCGCCCAGTGTAAGAACTGCGATGTTTCGCTCACCTTCCATAAATATTCCAACAAACTCAAATGCCATTACTGCGGTAATATTTATCCGCCATCAAATGTATGTGGCGCCTGCGGGAGTGATAAGCTCGTTCAGAAAAATTTCGGAACAGAAAAGATTGAAGAATTACTGGTCACAGAATTACCTGATTCAAGGATCAGCCGTATGGATTTTGATACGGTCAAAAACAAGCATGCACATGATGTGCTCATCCAGCAATTTGAACAGCAAAAGATTGATGTGCTGGTAGGCACACAAATGGTGGTGAAAGGACTGGATTTTGACCATGTGGATCTGGTTGGTATCCTGGATGCCGACGGATTGTTGCACTTCGCGGATTTCAGGGTGAATGAAAGAGCATTCCAACTGATGGAGCAGGTGAGTGGCCGGGCAGGACGTAAGGATGGAAAAGGAAAGGTGATGATTCAGACCCTCAAC
>CBDUBK010000554.1:0-2154 GCA_965365375.1 uncultured bacterium
TCCGTAGAGGTATAGTTGAGTTTAATAGGATCAGCAGTACGTAAATGTTCAGCAGCAGCGATCAACTGCCTGATATCCGATTCCAGTTGCCCGATCAGTTCTTCGCTCTTATATTTTTTCATCTTATGGTTTTTGGCTTTATCTATTGATTCAAATTACAGACCACCCTTTCCTCCTGTACAGCCAGGTAAAAAAACCGGGTTCGAGGTAAAAAATACACAGCCCGGTTTTTACTTTACGGACTTGCGGTTTTTGGTTAGGTTTGGTCATGGCCGCACCGGTTCGACATATTGCCCATTTTGACCTCGATGCCTTCTTCGTGTCGGTGGAAGTATTGAAAGATCCTTCCCTCAAAGGTAAAGCTATCATAGTTGGTGGCGATGGTCAAAGAGGAATTGTGGCTGCCTGCAGTTATGAAGCCCGCAAATACGGAATCCAGAGTGCCATGCCGGCTTTAACGGCAAAACGTTTGTGCCCGCATGCTATTTTTTTAAAAGGCAGTTACCACGATTACAGCAAATATTCCCGGATGGTCACCTCCATCATAGCTGATGCGGTACCCCTTTATGAAAAAGCATCGGTTGATGAATTCTATATTGACCTCACGGGCATGGATAAGTTTTTTGGAGTCAGTGAATATACCCGCGGGCTTCGTGAAAAAATTACCAGGGAAACCGGGCTGCCCATTTCCTATGGATTGTCTACAAGTAAGCTGGTCAGCAAGATGGCAACCAATGAAGCCAAACCAAACGGGTACCTGGAGGTTCCACCGGGTAAGGAAACTGCTTTCCTCTGGCCTTTAACCGTTGACAAGATCCCTGGTGTTGGAAAACAGACACAGGTGGAATTGCAGAATCTTGGCATTTACACCATTGAACAGATCGCGCATACACCTTTGGACCAGTTGGAACATGCTTTTGGAAAATGGGGGAAAAAGTTATGGGAGAAAGCACATGGCATCTCCAATTCAGCAGTAGAACCATACAGTGAACAAAAATCTCTTTCCAGGGAAAATACTTTTGATGCCGACAGCAATGACCATAACCATCTTTATACAGAACTGGTAAGGCTTACAGAGCAGGTAGCCTATGATCTCCGGGAAGAAGAAAAACTGGCAGGATGTGTTACCATCAAATTGCGTTATGCGGATTTCACAACGGTTACCCGGCAGGAAATGATCGACTATACCGCGCTTGACAATATCCTGCTGGCAAAAGTGAAGGACCTTTTTGATAAATTATATAAAAAAGGAGAAAAGGTACGCCTGCTGGGTGTAAAACTCAGCCACCTGGTACCAATGACCATACAGATGAATTTATTTGATAACGCGGTGGAGAAACTGGAGCTGTTCAAGACCGTTGATGAAATCAAAAACCAGTTTGGCCGCGACCTGCTTACAAAAGCTTCAGCAATGAAAAAGAAGAGGTGATGTGATAATTTTTTTCAGATCACATGTGTTTTTCTTTTGATGCCAGCCATCGTCTTTCATACATCATCTATTATTGGATCAAATACCGCTGGCAGGGTATTGCAACTGCCGGATCCACAGGTTATTTTACACGCAAATACCATTATGAACAGACGTAATTTCCTGCAAAAAACCAGCCTGGCTGCCATTGCCGCCGCAAGCCTGCCCCTGGCAGTAAAAGCCCGTAAACCGAAGCCCTCATCCACACAAACCTACAGGTCTGAAAACCTGGGGGAAGCCAAAGAAACCCTGTACGGACTTTCAATAGATGAAACCCTGCTTGATAATTTTTCTTCTGCTTCTGAAGAAGCCAAAACAATCATGCTTTCTGTAAAATATTATAAGACCACCGACCGTGAATCACCTTCCCGCGCCGGTAATTATAAGCTGTTTGTAGATACAGTAAGAAAAGGTGACCAGGACCGTTATATCATTGAAACAAAAGTTGAAAAAGTTTCAAGCAGTTACGATTTACCTAAGTCCATCTCCAAAAAACTCACACTGAAACTGAAAAAACTGGATTATGTTCTGATAGAGGGAAAAAAAGACCAGGTGGCCAAACTGAAATATGTTGAATCAGGTTCAGGGGACGAGGATTGTTTCCTCACTACGGCCTGCGTGCACCATAAAAAATTACAGGATGATTGTATGGAACTGCAGACGCTTCGCACATTGAGAGAGCAGCA
>CBDUBK010000555.1:0-2150 GCA_965365375.1 uncultured bacterium
AGACCAGGGTGCGATCTATGCTGCATTCGCGTTTGATCCTACCCAACCCATAATGTCTGGCAAGCCTGAATTTGGTGGTTATTATGAGTGGTTGAATGGAACACAGATCAATAACCTGTCTCCTAGAAATCCATTGGGACTGCTGAACCAGCGTGATGACCGCTCCAATGCCAACCGTTTTATTGGTAACCTGGCATTGGATTACAGCCTGCACTTCCTTCCTGATCTTCATGTAAACCTTAACCTCGGCTATGATAAAAGCCATGGTGAGGGAACGAATTTTATCCCGGCGACAGCTGCTTCAAGCTTTACAAGAGGCGGGGTGAGAAATATGTACGAGCAGGACAGGACCAATAAACTGTTTGAGTCTTTCCTGACCTATGGAAAAGATATCAGTTCCATCAAATCCAGGATTGACCTGGTGGGTGGTTATTCTTACCAGGACTGGCAGAGGGAAGAACCTTCCTTCCCTGATCGCAGGGCTGATGGTTCTATCTATGAGCCGGCGAGCCAGGACTTCCAGACCCAGAACACACTGCTTTCGTTCTATGGCCGTCTCAATTATTCCTTCATGAGCAAATACCTGTTAACAGCAACCATGCGCCGTGACGGATCTTCAAGATTCAGTGAACAAAACCGCTGGGGTAATTTCCCATCGGCAGCAGTAGCCTGGAATATCAAAGAAGAATCTTTTGCAAAGAACAGCCGTGTTTTCTCAGCCATGAAACTGAGACTGGGCTGGGGTATCACCGGCCAGCAGGACATCGGTTCTGATTATGCTTACCAGCCTAACTTCTTCTACGGCGACAGTGCTGCACAATACCAGTTCGGTGGAAATTATGTTTCTGTAGTACGTCCGCAGGCTTATGATGAGAACCTGCAGTGGGAAGAGACTGAATCAAAAAACATTGGTATCGACCTGGGGTTTGTTGACAACAGGATCAACCTTGCTGTAGACTATTATACAAAAGATACAAGAGACCTGCTTGCAATAGTTCCTGCACCTGCCGGTACCAATTTCAGCAATGAACTGCTGACCAATGTTGGTTCCATCCGCAACAGGGGTTTGGAGTTTGCGCTGAACACAAACCCTGTGCGCAACAGGAATTTTACGCTTGACCTGAACTACAACATCACTTATATCATCCAGAACGAGATCACCAAACTGCAGCTGGTTACTGATCCTGCATACGTTGGTGCTGATGTGGGAAGTGTTGGTCTCAATGGAACCGTTCAGAAACATACAGTAGGCTACAGGCCTAATACCTTCTTCCTTTATAAGCAGGTTTATAATAGTGATGGAATGCCTATTGAAGGTTTGTATGATGACAAAAACCGTGATGGTGTGATCAACGAACTTGATAAATACTGGGTACATAACCCGGAACCAAAAGTGTTCATGGGATTTTCTGCCAACGCAACGATCAAAAAGTTCGCTGCAGGATTCAGCATGAGAGCCAATTTCGGCAACTACATGTACAATAATGTCAACTCTGGTAATGCAGTTTGGGAAGGTGGTATTTCCACAGGACAGAACTACCTGGCCAATGCACCAAGAGAGATCCTGACATCTGGATTCGAGCGCAGGCAGACCTGGAGTGATTACTGGCTGGAAAATGCATCTTTCGTGCGTATGGACAACTTATTTCTCAATTACAACGTAGGTAAGATCAATGATGGCCGTGTGAATGCGCGGATCAGCTTTAACATCCAGAACGTTTTTGTGATCACGAAGTACAGCGGTCTCGATCCTGAGCAGTCCGGTGGTATAGACGGAACGGTTTACCCACGTCCAAGGATGTATGCCTTAGGTATCAATCTCGATTTTTAATTCATTAGGAAAAAATTATAAACGCATTATATGAATAGAAAATTTGTCATAGCGGTAATGCTGGCCGGCACCCTGGTGGTTTCCTGCACCAAAGACCTGAACAGGTCTCCCGAAGCGGCCCTTACTTCTGAAACACTTTATACTTCTGAATCAGGATACAGGAGTTCACTGGCCAAGATCTACGCGGGTCTTGCGCTTACCGGTAACTCCGGTCCTGCGGGAAGTGGTGACCTCGGCGGTATTGATGAAGGCTTTTCATCCTACATCCGTAATTACTGGAATCTCCAGGAACTCCCAACCGATGAGGCGGTAATCGCCT
>CBDUBK010000556.1:0-2123 GCA_965365375.1 uncultured bacterium
TCTCAGACCAATTGCCATTGAATGATGCGAACTCTGTTTATGCAGATTCTTACCACCTACTGGGATGCCGGATAGAATACAAATTGCCTTTTGGCGAAAAACTTTCTTTCAGACTGGCTGGTGGTGCAGATAATCTTCTGAACGAAAAATATAGCCTGGGTAATGACCTGAATGGTTTTGGAGGAAGGTATTTTAATGCCGCACCAGCCAGGAACTTCTATGGTGGAATTCGTGTGCAATGGCAAAAAAAGATCCCCGCCGTGCGGGGACTTAAGTAAAACGGATCAGGAAATCGCTGATGTGAGAAGCCTTTCCTCCCAGACCTCTTCACGTTTCTGTTTTTTCTTATCGAGTAATTTTATTACCGCTGCAGTTACCAGTGCACCGGTTACATAAAGTCCAACCGTCATGAGTTTGGTGGTCAGTGTCCGGTTACTGTGTCTTTCTTCAAGCCCCATTGGCCCTGGAAGTAATACCGCGCCTACTCCAGCGGCAAGGCCAAGTAAGGAACTTCTCACCCATAGGTTTTTTTCCTTACCAACACCAGCTAGGGAATAATACAGAGAATTACTGATGATGTCACCAACCATTGCCCATACATATAAGCTGTCATGTGTGGGTTTGGAGAGGCCGGCCTTATCCAAACCTTTGGATATTGCATTAATACCCAACAGGTCCATCCTGGGCGCCTTTGGCACCACCTGACGTACTGATTCATGTATCAGGCTTACAGCCACAGCGCCGGCAAGTCCGCCTCCTAATGCACTTAGCGTTTTCATACTTTGATTTTTCTGGTAAAAAAATAGCCGGGCAGCAACCGTTAAACAGTTTATTGCATCCAGGAATGAAAGCCCTGCCGGAGGATCAACTAAAAAATTATGCCACCGTTATCTTTATTTTAATACTACTGTTCCCAGTTTCCTGGTCAGTTCCATTTCCATTTGCTTAAGATGCTGGTGTGTCATGAGCAGCGTGGGTTGCTGCGACGGGTCGGCTTTTTCCATATCCTTATGATTTTGCAGGAGCAGCCTTTTGATCTTGCGGAGTTTGAGGTAATTGATCACGGATTCCACCTCTTCATGGGTATTGTCCTTACCCATTTTCAGGTAACTGAGAAGCATGGACTCATTTTCTTTTTTGGTAGTCTGCATAAAACTTTTATAGTCCTGCTCAAAAAGGGATTTCTGGTAACCGGATGACTGGCTTAATTCTCTCTTCCAGTGGATGCTTTCCTCGTAAGGGAAATGCAGAAGTGAAACTGCCAGGGTGCTCAATGCAGTATCGGGGTGATAAATAAAATGGTTGCGGTCGGGAGTGATATTTTCTGCCAGTGTTTGTTTGTATTCTTCTACCAGTTTCAATACCGTTTTATTATCGATCAGGTCTTCTTCCGGTAATTCGGACAACACATGTTCCGCAATCAGGTGCTGGTCATCCCATTTGCGTGTACCGAATTCGAGGAGGATGCGTGCGATCTCTCTTTCCTGCAGGTCATCGCGGTAAAGCAGGTTGAAGGTCTGATCGTCAAAATTATTTTCCTCAGCTTTTTTCGCATTCTCTTCATGGTATTTTGCTTCTTCGAAAGGAAGTTTCTGTTCCTGTAAAGAAATGCGGTTGCGTATAAATTTATTGACCAGTGATGTAAACCCTGTTTCATCGATATGAAGAATCTGAGAACACTGGCGTATATAATCCTGCTGTTTTGTAAAATCTTCTGTTTTGTCAATCCTGGAAATGGTTTCTGCCACCTGGTTCACCACTTCAGATTTTTTATTCGCATCCCCTCCTGCTTCTTTCATGGAAACTTCGAGCTGGAAAAGAATAAAATCCTTTTTATTATGGAGGATGAAATTGCGGAACTGGTTAGCACCCAGTTTCTGCACGTAACTGTCCGGGTCTTCCTTATCAGGAATGAGTACCAGTTTCACATTCAGGCTTTCTTCCAAAGCCATGTCAAGCCCGCGCAGGGCTGCTTTTACACCGGCAGCGTCACCATCATAAATAATGGTAAGGTTCTTTGTATATTTTTTGATCAGCCTGAGCTGGTCCTGTGTAAGAGAGGTACCACCGGAGGCTACTACGTTTTCAATTCCAGCCTGGTGAAGCGAGATAACATCAGTATA
>CBDUBK010000557.1:0-2119 GCA_965365375.1 uncultured bacterium
TTTCGAAGGAACGTCCACCCTGATGTTTTGTTTGCTCAATGCCTTGGTAAGATTTACCTCGATGGACATGGGTGTCAGATCCATAAAAGAATAATCCTGGATGATAGGCCAGATAAAAGCCGCACCACCATGGATACATTTGGCACTCAGGTTTCCTTCCGCATTGCTGCCCACCTTACCATACACCACGAGGATCTTATCAGAGGGACAACGTTTATACCTGCTGAACAGGGAGTAGATCAGGATAAAAATAAATACTACCGCTACCGCGATCACTATCAGTAAATAACCTTCCATTGAAATGAGTTTTTTAGGTTTATGAATTAAGCAACAAGTTCTGAAGTCACCAGCACGATCTGGTTGTTGATGGTATCTACCACCCTGATGGGTTTACCGGTGTTGATATCTGCCGCATCATCGGTCATGGCATCGATCTCGATAAAACGGCCCTGCACCTGTACCTGTATTTTGCCAATTCCACCGCGCTTCGCGGGGATACGCAGGTAGGTTTCACCAATCCGGTTGATGGCATTTTTCATTTGCAGGGTACCGCTGTGGCGGAGTTTGGAGGATTGCCTCATGAGCAGCCACATTACCACAACCATGGCCACGCCTGCACCCAGGGCAACGGCAATAACAAGCGCATTACCCATCCCGCTTTTATAGGCGGCAAGTCCTGCCCAGCCGAACATGGTAAAAAAAGCAATCAGGTTCTTGATGGTGAAAAACTGGTAACCGTGGTCGCCATCACCGTCAAACCCGGTGTCATCACCATGATCACCACCAACTATAAAGGAGAATATGGTCTGTAATAAAAAAAGGAGCGAGAAGAAAAGGGCAATGGCCCAGAGTATGAGTTCGAACCCGCGCAGCCCGCGCCACCATTCAAAAAAATCAAACAGCATCAGGTAAGTTTTGGTTGGCCCACAAAATAAAAAATTAACCCGGAGTTCAATGAAAATCGGCACATTCTCTTTAAGGCTTTTTTCCCCAACAGCCGGCCGGCTGGCTCAGATGATGCAATTCAAACAGTAATATTGTCGTTTGAACATAAAATCTGACCCGCATTTGCAGCATTTTAGATATTTGTATGCTCAAGTAAGGAAACAAGCCCGAACCACCAACAATGAAATTTTTACTTACTGCTTTTTCACTGATTTTTCTGCTGCAGCTTTCTAAAGCCCAGACACCCTGTACGGCACCCGGGCAAAACCCTTCCACTGCATTCCCGGTTTGTGGTACCAGCACCTTTACCCAAAGCAGTGTTCCTATTTGCGGCGGTAAACCCATGAATGCCCCCGGATGTACAGCAGGTATCCTCTCTGATGTAAATCCTTACTGGTATAAATTTACCTGCTTCCAGTCCGGCACCCTGGCTTTCAAAATCACTCCTCATACCAATTCAGAGGATTATGACTGGCAGCTATTTGATATCACCAACCGGAATCCCAATGATGTTTATACAGATGTAGGACTGACGGTTGCTTCCAACTGGAGTGGTGAGGGTGGTGAAACCGGTGCTTCCGCGGCCGGAACCAACCAGTTTGTCTGCGAAGGTTTTGGCAAACCTCTCTGGAGCAAAATGCCCAACCTCCAGGCCGGGCATGAATACCTTTTGCTGGTAAGTCATTTCACCCAGACGCAAAGTGGATACAATCTTTCATTTGGTGGTGGAACTGCCGTGATCACAGACTCAACCCTTCCAAGATTCAAATATGCAGAAGCGGCCTGCGACGGTGATTTGATCAGGCTGAAGCTGAATAAAAAAATGCGCTGCAACAGCATCACTGGCAGCGGCTCTGAATTTTATGTAACACCAGGCAATATCCCGGTAACCAGCGTTAATGCGATTGGTTGCGGAACCGGTTTTGATACCGACAGTATCGAGATCCAGCTGGGAGCAGTTCTGGCACCCGGTACCTATACCCTGAACATCAAGGATGGAACTGATGCCAATACAATTCTTGACTATTGCGCCAAGGGTATTGACCCATCGGAGAAAACAAGTTTTACAGTGTTTCCCCAAACAGCTACTCCAATGGACAGTTTGGTACCACCTGCCTGTGCGCCCCCGGCGATCCGATTGATTTTTGATAAACCCATGCTGTGCAACAGCGTG
>CBDUBK010000558.1:0-2114 GCA_965365375.1 uncultured bacterium
TAAGCACCGAATTGCTGGCGGTTCCAATACCAATCGCATAAGCATGCATGATGGCTCCGATCGACCAGATGATGATGGCCCAGGTGAATCCCGCCTTCGTTCCCAGCCGGTCAATGATCCTTCCCGCGAACAGCATGGATATGGCATACACAAACTGAAACACAGCGGTAATATTCGCATAGTCCGTGTTGGTCCAGCCAAAACTGTCAGATAATTCAGGTGCAAGCAAACTCAATACCTGCCTGTCGAGATAATTGACCGTGGTCGCGAAAAAAAGCAATGCGCAAATCGTCCACCTGTAATTGCCGATCTTTTGTACCTGCATGTTTATTTTTTAATGGTGCTGATCAATTCCAATACTTCCTTTGTTGATTTTTCGATCGTGGCATAATCCTTTGCTTCCATCAGCTTCTTGCTGATCAGTTTACTGCCCATGCCCACCGCGCTTACGCCTGCCTTGAACCATCCTTCAATATTCTCTTTAGTTGTATCTACACCTCCTGTTGGCATGAATAATAATTTCGGGAAGATGTCCTTGATACCGGAAAGAAAATCCGGACCCAGTAAATTACCTGGAAATAATTTGATGAAACCTATTCCTGCATTCTCCGCTGCAATGATCTCCGTCGGTGTCATACAGCCGGGTGCATAGAACATATCATTGTCAACCGCATATTTAGCTACTTCCGGAACAAAACCCGGACTAACTAAAAAATCAGCGCCTGCCTTTACATAATCCTCTGCCTGCTGTATATTTTTGATGGTACCCACACCTAACAGCAAACCCTGCATCTCGGCATCACGCACCTGCACCAGTTTTGTAAAATTTTTAAGCGCGGCCTCACCGCGGTTGGTATATTCAATGGCTTTCACACCGGCTTTATAAAGGGCTCTCAACACTTCCACACTTACCGTTTCATCCGCATTAAAATAAAGAGGCAGCATGCCCTGCTGCACGATGGCCTGTGTAACATCTTTTACTGAACTCATGGTTTGATTTTTACTTTAATGACCAGTTTTTTGATTGTATCCTCACCTATCATGGGTGCATGTACATCATCGGGAAAGAATATGGCGAACTGCCCTTCACGT
Organism: uncultured bacterium; assembly: GCA_965365375.1. GTDB lineage: Bacteria > Bacteroidota > Bacteroidia > Chitinophagales > Chitinophagaceae > Flavisolibacter. The sequence goes on from CBDUBK010000558.1 coordinate 1,093, forward strand.
AATTGGAAAAACATATCCGGCGCGTCGCTGTAGAACTGCACATCCTTTTCCTCGTTGTAGCCTCCTTTCGGCTGGTGACAACTTTCCCTGGGCTTCCATCCCATGGTTTCAGTTCCGTTGATGCAAAGCTGGATATCAATATGCTGGTTGTGACATTCAAATTTAGCCGTAGACTCTTCCGCGGTCATGCCCTTTTTATTACTGAAAATGGCTTTCAGTCCCGGTGCACTGATGTCAAATTTTCCATCTTCATGACTGGCAAGATCCTGCTGGTTGATCCAGCGGAATGCTTCCCCGAATAAGGGATGCAATGCAAAATATTTGGAGGCATTGCCAATGCTGTCTATGATCATAGCAGTTTGTTTTAAAAATGATACTAACGCTGAACCCTGCCCGAAGCATCGCCCTTCATCAGGTCTTTCACATCACCTAGGGTTGCATGATTCAGGTCACCCGGAATGGTATGCTTGAGCGCGGAAGCCGCCACACCAAATTCTGCAGCGTCTTTCAGACCCATATTCGTTACCAGTCCATAAATAAATCCGCTCGCGAATGAATCACCACTGCCTACCCGGTCAACAATGCGGACCTCGTATTGTTTGGTATGATAAAATTCATTGCCATCATATACCAGGGCACTCCAGCCATTATCGCTTGCACTGTGACTTTCCCTCAATGAAGAAGCAATGTATTTGAAACCGAATTTTTCTTTCATCTGCTTGAACACATCCTTGAATCCTTCAAGGTTCAGTTCACCTTTAGTTACATCCGTATCCTTGGCCTTGAAGCCAAGTGTAGTGTCAGCGTCTTCCTCATTGCCGATACATACATCCACATACTGGCAAAGCCTGCTCATCACTTCTCTTGCTTTTTCCTTGCTCCATAATTTTTTGCGGTAGTTGAGGTCAATGCTGGTAGTAATACCTTTTGCTTTCGCTGCTTTCAAAGCCGCTTCTGTCAGTGCTGCTGCTTTATCACTCAACGCAGGTGTGATACCGGTTGTATGAAACCAGGAAGCACCG
>CBDUBK010000559.1:0-2110 GCA_965365375.1 uncultured bacterium
GAAAAACTACACGGCTCATGTAGCCGCTTTCTTCCAACACCGAAATAAAAAGAATAGGCACATCATTAAAAGGGGCCATTCTTTGTTTCAGCAGTTTCTCGTATTCCTTGGCGGTATTGGTTTCTTTTTCTACCAGGTCCCATTTGTTTACCAGTACAACGATGCCTTTTCCCTTTCTGGCAGCAAGGCTAAAAATGGTCAGGTCCTGTGCGGTGATTCCTTTTTCAGCATCCAGCATGAGGAGACATACATCTGCTTCATCCAGTGCTTTGATGGCACGGATCACGGAATAAAATTCCAGGTCTTCATGAACCTTGGCTTTTCGCCTGATACCAGCTGTATCTATTAGAATAAAATCTTTCTGGAAAAGTTTGTAGCGGGTGTGAATGGTATCCCGTGTAGTGCCTGCAATATCACTAACAATGGTTCTTTCTGTACCAATAAGCGCATTGAGCAAGGAAGATTTACCAACATTGGGCTGGCCGATGATGGCAAATTTGGGAAGGCCTTCCTCCTCTTCGGCTGAACCTTCATCCTGGATCAGGGAAGTAACTTCATCCAGCACTTCACCGGTACCACTGCCGCTGATGGAAGAAATGAAAAAGATTTTTTCAAAGCCAAGACTGTAAAATTCTGCAGCCTCCATCAGGCGTTCGTTATTATCCACCTTGTTCACCACAAGCAATACCGGCTTGGTGGAACGGCGGAGCACATCAGCCATCGCATCATCCAGGTCGGTAATACCGGTGGCCGCATCCACGATGAAAAGGATTACGCTCGCTTCTTCCACAGCAACTTCCACCTGCTTCCGGATCTCCCTTTCAAAAATATCCTCGCTGTCCGGTACAAAGCCGCCTGTATCGATCACATAAAAACTCTTCCCGTTCCATTCAGAGATCCCATACTGCCTGTCGCGGGTTACACCCGGTGTATCTTCCACGATTGCCTTTCGCTGTTCAAGCAAACGGTTGAACAAAGTACTCTTTCCAACATTGGGCCTGCCTACGATTGCCACTGTAAATGCCATAACTGATTTTGTGTGTTGCTTTAAATTTTTGCCAAAAGCCAATAGCCATTAGCTTTTTAGTACCCATATTCTTTCAGGTAAAGATCATTCTCCCTCCATTTGGGACGCACTTTCACAAACAGTTCCAGGAAAACTTTCTGGTCAATGAACTGCTCGATCTCCTTGCGCGCATCAGACCCAATAGCCTTGATCATCTTTCCCCCGTCACCAATGATGATGGCCTTTTGGGATTCCCGCTGCACAATGATCTCTGCTCTTATTTTTACCAGGCTCGATTTCTGTTTGAATTCATTTACGGTTACGGTTGTATGATAGGGAATCTCGTCTTCAAACAAAGTATAGATCTTTTCCCTGATGATCTCCGCCACGAAAAATTTTGTGGGCAGGTCAGATATCTCATCTTCCGCGAAAAAAGGCATGCCCTCGGGAAGAAAATCAATGATCTCAGTTAATAAAAAATCAAGGTTTTCACCTGTAAGTGCGGAAACACCAATAACCTTCCTGCAATATTTTTTATCCCTGAAATAGGACAGTACTTCTTCCTGCTTTTCTTTTTTCACCTGGTCCACTTTATTCACCAGCACAAATGCAGGTACTTTCAGGCGGAGGGCAGTGAACATGGCATCCGCTTCTTCCAGGTTGTCTTTTACATCAACGATCAACAGTGCAAGGTCTGCATCTTCAAGGGCCGACCTGACCGCCTGCATCATTTTTTCGTGCAGTTTATATTTCGGATCAATGATCCCTGGAGTATCGGAAAAAATAACCTGGTATTCAGGGGTAGTGAGAATTCCTTTGATCCGGTGGCGGGTGGTTTGCACCTTGGAAGAAACAATCGCCAGCTTTTCTTTCATCAGGGCATTCAGCAAGGTGCTTTTACCTGCATTAGGCTTACCGAATATGTTGACGAATCCTGATTTCACTTGAATAGTTGACCGGCAAATTTAGCTGAATTTAAGTTTGACGGCTGGCACCTGCTTGCCGCTGGCTTCACCGGCACCAATAAAAAAAGCCTCTTGCGAGGCTTAGTTGCGAAGGGAGGGATCGAACCTCCGACCTTCGGGTTATGAGCCCGACGAGCTA
>CBDUBK010000560.1:0-2077 GCA_965365375.1 uncultured bacterium
AGAAGTAAATATCCGCAGCAATTTTGCCGCACGCTCTACCGACCTGCTGAAAAGGGTTTTTGGCTGGGCAGCCAGGAACCAGGGTTAAAAGGGATTGATCGTCTTTGCCTACTTTTAATCAATGGATTTCATCAATGCGCCTGTTGACCTGAAAAGCATTCCGGCTGCCGGTTCGCTGGAATTACAGGCTGTACATCCTTCTTACAAAAAAATACTGGTGATTGAATGGCTCATCACAGCCGGTATTCTCGCCGTGATTGGTGGTGTTTTGGTCTTTGCCTTATCCAAACTTACTGATTCATACGGATGGCTGATCGTGGTGGCTGCATGGCTCCTGATAGCAGGAGTTCATTATTTCTTCCTGCAAAAAAATTTTCCCATACTCGCTTTTGCTGTTCGCGAAAAAGATGTGATCACCCGCAAAGGCTGGCTGGTCCGTTCAACCAAGATCTGTCCATTCAACCGCATACAAAACTGCAGTGTGCAAAGTGGTCCGCTTGAAAGAAAATACGGTCTTGCCTCACTCATCATCTATACCGCAGGTGTTGAAGGCGCCGACATGCGCATCCCGGGACTTAAGCAGGAGGAAGCCGACAACCTCCGTTATTTCATTCTGAGTAAAATTCATAAGGAGCCGGATGAAAACATTTGACTGGAGCCGGCCGCAACGCCAGCCGGTTTCCGGACTGGCCATCGTTTTCCTGAATACTCTCTGGCAGGTGGTTAAAGCTGTATGGCCTTTTTTATTACTCTGGCTTTTTGGAAATAAGGAGGGAGGTATCAACCGCTATGAAGTGATGGGCATCATTTTTCTTTCTTTTACCATCATCAGCGCGGTGCTGAATTTTATTTTCTTCCGTTTCTACATTGAAGATGAGAAGCTGGTGATCAAAAAAGGATGGTTTAAAAAAGAAACCAAGGTGATCCCGCTGAACAAGATCCAGACAGCCAATATCGAACAGGGGCCATTACACCAGCTGCTGAACGTGGTTAAACTTTCCATTGATACAGCAGGATCACAAAAGGCCGAAGCAAGCATTGATGCCATTCACCTAGGTATGGCAGAAGACCTGCAAAAACAATTACTCGCTGGCAAAAAAGCCCCTGGTGAACAGCTTGTGGGTCAGGAAGATGCCATACCCCTCATACGGCTGCGCTCCAGGGATCTTTTGAAACTGAGTCTTTCAGCCAATCATGTCGAAACATTTTTCATCCTTTTGTCCTTTGGTGTGGGGCTTTATGATAACCTCAAAAACCTGGACAACAATTTATTTTCAAGACTGCGTGAATTGCTGCCGGGATTTGACATCTTTCCCATTCTTGCGCTGGTCATTTTTGTATTGCTGATCACTGTGCTGGTTTCAACCATCCGCATCTTCTTTGGATTTTATGATCTGCAGGTGCACAGGAATTCTAGAGGTTTCCAGATCAGGTCAGGACTTACCAATATTAAAAACCGGATCATATCACTGCCCAAGATCCAGTTCATTTCCTGGAACAGTAACTGGCTGAGAAAAAAACTGGGACTGTGGATGCTGGAATATCATGTTGCTGGAGGTGACCAGCTGAAAAACAAACTAAAGGTCCAGGTGCCTGTGACCCAAAAAGAATTTATTCCCCTGCTGACTGAGGGCTATCACCTGCTGCCTGATGTTTCCGGTCTTTCTTACCTGCAGATGCATCCTTCATTTGTTTTTCGCAGGATCCTCGTGCTGGGCATGATGCCTTTATTGTTACTGCTACCCTTTGCCTGGTGGTTATGGGAAGAGAAGTCCCTGTGGCTATTACTTTACCTGTTGATCATCATCATCGTAAGCTGGTGCCAGCAGAAAAAATTCCGGCTTTGGGCGATGGACGACCTGCTGGTGATCAGGAAAGGAATTTCAGGTGAGAAATTCATTATTCTCAAATGGCATAAAATGCAATCTGTAAAACTCAGCCAGTCCATCTACCAGCGAAAACATGCACTGGCCAACATGGTGATCTTTACTGCTGCCGGGCAGGTGCCATTGTACTTTATCCCTCTTGATGATGCAGAACAGCTGAGGGATTTTATTCTTTACAAAACAGAATCTTC
>CBDUBK010000561.1:0-2071 GCA_965365375.1 uncultured bacterium
CTGCTCGGCAAGCGTGGTGTAAAACAACTGTCGGTTTTTGAACTGGTTGTCATCATCGGGCTGGGTTCAGCCGCGGGTGACCCGATGTTTTATAAGGACGTGGGCATCTTACCCGCCATTATTGTATTCAGTCTCGTTATTGGATTATACAAACTCGTGACCTTCCTGGTTGCCAAAAGCAAAAACTTTGAACATGTTGTGGAAGGCAAACCTGTCTGCCTCATTCAGGACGGGCGTTTCACCATTGCCAATTTTGAAAAGGAAGCACTCGCCCAGGATGAATTTTTCGCGGAACTCCGCATGGCCAGCATCAAACACCTGGGCCAGGTGGAAAAGGCCTACATCGAAACCACCGGTAACCTCAGCATCTTTTATTATCCTGATGAAAAAGTAAAATACGGCCTACCCATTCTCCCTGAAATGTTCGATAAAAAAACAGAAGAGGTTAAGGAAGAAGGTTTTTACTCCTGCACTTTTTGCGGCCATACTGAATCTCTGGCACCTGCCCCGCAACATACCTGCCCTGTTTGTGAAAGAAAAAAATGGACAAGATCCATCAATGATAAAAGAATCACCTGATCAATGCAGGAAGAAGGAGATGATACCCACCAGGATCAGCACCACCCCGCTGATGCGTTTTTCATTATGCTCGATGAACTGGGCGCTCAACAAATGAATGCCCTTATAACCCAGGTTCACCAGCAGCATGATTCCACTGATGCTTACAATGGCATATACAATGGATAATAACGTCACGAGCCCCATACCATAAGCGCCGGCAGAAAGAAAAAGGCTTTCCACTTCCAGGCAGGGAGAAAGGAACATCATGATGATGAAAATGAGGATCCATTTACGCTTGCTTCTTTTATACTGCGCCACATCTTTTTTTTCACTGTGATGATGATGCGGGAGGTTCACGGTATAATAGATCAGTCCAAAAACAATCAACAGCACAGAAAGACCGGTATTGATGGCATCTCCATACTTTGATTCCAGTTCTTTACCGATATATCCCAGCACCAGTCCGAGAGCAACAGTTCCCAGCACATGCGCCAGTGCCGAAAAAAAAGTAATGAGCGTCACATCCTTCATCTTCCACTGTTCAGCGCGGGCAACCGCAACCAATGGCAACCAGTGGTTGGGAATGAGGGCATGCACAAAGGCTAATAAAACAGTACCTGCTATAACACTAAACATGAATACAATTCAAAAGGATGCGATAAATAGTGGGCTTCAAAGTTATGGGTTCGGGAACTAGTGCAATAAGAGTTCGCAGGGTTTCAGTCCTGTATGTTTTTTAAAAGCAGTAGAAAAATGTGATATGGAAGAATAACCCAGCATCACGGAAACATCAGTAACCGTTACCCCTTTTTCATAAAGCAGGTACTTGGCATGCTCCATGCGCTGGCTCTGGTAAAAATCAAATATGGTAGTGCCAAACATTTCCTTAAAACCTTTTTTCAGGTAACATTCATTCATTGCCACCTTCCTGCTTAACTCCTTAATGGTGATGGGTTCACCAATATGCTGCAATAAAATTTCACGGGCTTTCATCACTTTTTCCCTGTCCGGCTCATTGGCCAGGAACTTACAGCTGATCACATCGATCCTTTTCTCATCCATGCAGTCCAGGCAGTAGAGCAACAACATCTGGGTTTGTGCATTGATAAAAATATTGCCCAGGCTTCCCGAATAACCATGATTCAATAAACCATCCAGTACCACGCGGGTGCGGTTGCAAAGACTAAGGCTGCGTGTAAAGGATTGCTGGTGACGGAAACTAAGCACCTGTTCACCCAGCGAATTCGTACTGATCCGGTCCCTCACCAACTGGTCGAGAAGGGTTGAAGAAAATTCAAAACTCAGGAAATCCACGCATTCGGTTTTCTGCTCACAGTGATGGACAGAATTGGCCCTGCACTGGGAGCAGGCGGACTGGTCTTTGCGGCAATACATATTACCGGTGGTGCAGAATTTTAACTGGAGGCGGTTGCCCGGTTCATTTTCCGGAGAATAGTGGTACTGGACCATGCCGATATCCTCAGCCATCCAGTTTTCCGGCCGGGCAAAT
>CBDUBK010000562.1:0-2067 GCA_965365375.1 uncultured bacterium
GTGGCTGCATCACCCCAACGTACGAGGTCAAAGAAACGGTGACCTTCAACTGCCAGTTCCAGCCTGCGTTCAATTTTTAAGGCTGCCATGGAAACTGGCACAGAAGGCAATCCAACCCTTGCACGTACAGCATCCAGTAAGGCCTGTGCCCTTGGACCTGTACCACCCAATGCTTCTGCTTCCATCAGGTAAGTATCAGCAAGACGGATGATATAGTCATTCTGCTGGTAATTGAGCTCAAGCGCTCCGCCACCAGGACGCATATCAGATCTTCTTGGAATGAATTTGTTCAGGAAGTAACCAGTATTCTGGTAACCCTCAATATAATCAGCCTGGCCGGCAGCTTTCAGCGCTTTCATGTCAAGAACAGTTGCGCCGAATCTTGGATCATTCTTGATCAGGTCATAAAGATCCTGTGTGATCACGTTGAAGCTCCAGCCTGAAGGAATATCAGGAGCCGGAGAACCTGCAGGCCTTGAATAACTTCTTGGTCCCACCATCTGGTTTACACTGTTTCCTTCATCAGCACCTGTTCCCCAGAAACCCCAGTCGGAGTTGGCATCATCAGTATGTAAGGCTTCAAGGAGCGACTCTGAATTGAATTTATTGGTAAATACCCAGAGATCAGCAAAATTCGGCAGCAGGCTATTGCCATACTGGTTAGGCTGTCCCGGAGTTTCACCATTCACTTCACGAAGCATGGCAGCAGCCTGCGCATTTTTATTATCATACAGGAATACTTTACCAAGCATTGCCTGTGCAGCGCCTTTTGTAAAGCGGCCTGCCTCTGTAGCCATATTCAAAGAAGCCGGCAGGACAGGGATGGCCTCGCCGAGGTCTTTTTCAATCTGCGCATATACAACACCGGGAGCAACTTGTGTGGCGCTGTACATATTGGCAGTAGTTAATGGTTCCAGCAGGAGCGGGATGTTTTTGAACATACGCACCAGGTTGAAATAATAAGTGGCACGCAGCGCTTTTGCTTCTGCTTCCATTCTTGATTTTACAGCAGCATCCATATTGATCGCAGGGAGCCTGGCAAGTAAAACATTGGCCCTGAAGATGCCCTGGTAATGGTCATTCCAGAAACTACCCGGGATGATGTTGGCATTGAGGGTATAATTAGAAAAACCCTGGATACCGGCACCGTCGGTGGAACTACCGCCACCTGCGAAATGATCATCAGAACCCGCGTTCATCATGGTGATCATGTTCTCAAAACCACCTGCGTTCTTGCGCAGCACATCATATGTGGAAACGAGAGCGCCATAAGCCTGCTCAGCGGTGGAGTAATAGTTCTCGGAAAGGAACTGGCCTTCCGGTTGTATCGTAACAAAATCTTTTTTGCACGATGGTAACAGAAGCATCATTGTGGCGGCCAGCAATGATATTTTGATTCTAATATTTTTCATTTGATGAAGTTTAATAAGTTAGAATTGAAGTTGGATACCTCCCAGGAAAGATCTTGCCTGGGGATACTGTCCTTTATCAATACCGAATACACCACCACCAACTTCAGGATCATAACCTGTGTAATTGGTCAGGGTCAGCAGGTTCTCAGCTGTTACATAAAAACGTAACCTTGAAATGCCTGTTCTTCCAAACAATCTTGATGGAAGGGTATAACCCAGCTGTACGAGTTTCAAGCGGGCATAATCACCTTTCTCCAGGTAAAAATCACTCATGTTGGTGAAGTTACCGTTAGGGTCATTGCTTACCAGTCTTGGAAAATCATTGGAAGTGCCTTCTCCAGTCCAGCGGCCCAGTGCCTCTGTAGTGTAGTTAGCTGTTCCGATATCCAGGCGGCGCAGACCCTGGAAGATCTTATTGCCTGCAGCTCCCTGAGCGAAAACTGTGAAATCAAAATTATTGTAATCAAGGTTCAGTGTCAGACCGAAAGTGAATTTCGGAATATTGGTACCGAGGAAGGTCCTGTCAGCCTGAGTGATAGTTCCATCACCATTGGTATCCTGCCAGCGGAAATCGCCCGGACGTGCATTTGGCTGGATCAGTCCACCTGTGCTGTTTTTATTCGCTTCAATTTCTGCTTCATTCTGGAAGATGCCA
>CBDUBK010000563.1:0-2065 GCA_965365375.1 uncultured bacterium
TTCACTATGCTGGTTTTCAAACCGGCTTCAAACCTTGCTCCTTTTTTCATTGGCATGGTATAGTCCACGCGGCCGCTGTAAATATTGATCTGCTGGGGCAGCCTTCCATATAAAGTATCACCAGGCTGTGACTCCGCACCCAAAGCATTATAATAATAATTACTCAGCGACTGGTCGTTACCTGCATCATAAGTCATGTAATCCAGGTCTGCGGTGAGTTCTTTGCCGGCCGAATCAAGCACCTGGCGAAAATTGATATTGGTGCTGAAATTCTTCCATCTTTCTTCCTGCAGCGAAATGGCCCTGGTCTGGCTCTGGAAGTCCATGTTTTTATTATAGATGTTTGTGTTGTTATTATTCCTGAAATCATTCCTGTTGGCAAAACCGGAAAACACAACACCAATAGTGGTATTCTTTCCTGCGAAATAATCAGCTCCCAGTTTGGCATTGGCAAAACTGCCGGTATTTTTCATCCTAGATACCTGGTCAAAATGGGTAACCATCTCCTTGGTGGTTTCATCAAGAAAATTCCTTTTGATACCAAGACGGTTGCTTCTCTCCCTGTAGCTATGACTCAGGTTGGTGAATAAATTCCATTTGCCCTGGCGGTAGTTGAATACAAGTCCTTCATTGAATTTTGGCAGAAGTCCCTGGCCATAGTTAAGGTTAACGGATCCATTAAAACCAAACTGCTTGGTTTTTTTGGTTTTGATATTGATAATACCTGCATTTCCTGCAGCATCGAATTTTGCAGGAGGGTTGGTCATAATTTCGATCTGGTCCAGTGTATTTGCATTCATGCTACGCAGGAGGTTGGCCAGGTCGGCACCACCCAATTGTGTGGGACGGCCATCAATCAAAACCATAACACCCTGCTTTCCTTTCAGGCTGATATTGCCTTCCCTGTCCACAGAAATGCCAGGTGATTTCTCAAGTACTTCCATGGCGGTACCACCCACATTGGTGACAGAAGCTTCCACATTCACCACTGTACGGTCAATTTTCTGTTCGATGAGTGGTTTTTTGGAAGTGATCACCACCTCACCCATGGTTTTTGACTGGGGAATGAGCTCAATGGTTTTGAGTTTGATCTCTGAAGAACCAGCCTTCACCTCGATCAGTTCTGAAAATCCTTTAATATGTCCTACCGCTGAAACGCTCACAATATAATTTCCCAGCCCAACCTGTTCGAAGGTGAACTGGCCGGTTTTAGAAGCCAGGGCAAATTTTATGGTGGAGGAATCCCTGGCATTCAAAAGCGCTATGGTGGCGGATTCCAGGGTCTTGGAACTACCGTCAACCACCAGGCCGGTGATCCTTGCAGCGGGTGACTGGGCAAGACCAGCCAAAGAGAAAACTAAGGCGATGAGGAAAGAGAAAAGCTGTTTCATTTCGTTTTATTTAAAATACTTGGTTATTTAGATTACAATCCAAAACTAGGTACTATGCAATATCAAGTACATTGTTTTAAAATAAACGGCCTTAAATCCTGATGGCCGGTAAACTGTTGACAGAAGTATGACGCGGCTGAATCAAACTGGTTACAGTTTGCGGTTGGTTAATGATGGATGGAAAAAACAGTAGATGATTGGCTTAGGGCTCATGGCTATTGGCTCCTGGCCCTTAACTTGCGAAGAAAACATGCCCATAGATTTCAGATCAGATACCGTAACCCAGCCTACCCCATCCATGCTGGAGGCTATGATGAAGGCCCGGGTGGGTGATGATGTCTTCGGCGAGGATCCTTCTATAAATGAACTGGAGAAAATTTCAGCGCAAATGTTTGGAATGGAAGCGGCTTTGTTCTGCCCTTCCGGGACTATGACCAACCAGGTAGCAATTAAATGTCATACCCAGCCGGGTGATGAAGTGATCTGTGATCATACTGCACATATATATCAATATGAAGGCGGTGGCATCGCCTTCAATTCCGGAGCATCAGTTAAGTTATTGAATGGAGACCGCGGAAGGATCAGTGCCCAGCAGGTAATGGAAGCCATTAATCCTGATGATGTGCACCGTGCCCGAACCAGCCTGGTATGCCTGGAAAATACTTCCAACCGGG
>CBDUBK010000564.1:0-2041 GCA_965365375.1 uncultured bacterium
AAACCAGTAATATAACCGCGCTTCAGCAGCACAGGAATCACATGTGTGCCTGCCAGGTTCACCGCCACGCTGGATCCCCTGGTATTTTCAACACGTACACATACAACAATATGCCCACTGCCTGATGCCTTAGGTGCAAAAAATACATACCAGCCATCGTTGATCCGCCTTCCACGCACCATGCGCTCTGGTGTTCCGGTTTTACCCGCCACATAAATGTGCAGCCGGTTGATCTTGGTTTCACTCTGTGAACGCATATAGGTCGTGAGCAATTGCGCCGCTTGCGGTTCATTGATGATACGCAAAGAATCTTTCAGGGGAAGTAATGAATCACTGATCTTCATCACATACCGGTTCTCTCTCATCAATCCGTTATTGGCAATCGCGCCGGCCATCCGGGCCATGGATGCCGGTGTTGCAATCAGCTCGCCCTGTCCCCAAGCCATGCCTGAAACTCCCGTTGCCCTGGTTTTACGGATATCATTGGGATTATACCTGTCCACGCTTTTGAATTCAGTGGCTCTCCAGAAGTCCCGCCATTTATCCTGCCTGGCAAGGTTGTCATGATCACCCGAATAATAATAACCTCCAACACCGCGGAGGAACATACCGGTCTGCATGTAAAGTGTTCCCATCTCTTCCTGCAATCTTTCTTCATTGGCAAGCCTGATGAAGAAAGGATTATTCGACCTTACGATCGCACGCTGGATATTGATACTCCCTGCTTCATCGGGTTCTTCACCACGTATACGCACCAGGTCTTCCTTCCTTACGCGGATGTTTTTATTGGCGGCTCCAAGTCCCAGCTTATTGAAAGCTGCAGATGCAGTCAGGAGTTTGGCAGTTGAACCTGGCTGCGTGGCATGTGTAAATCCGAGATCCCTGTTGGTGATCCAGTAAGGAAGTTTATTTTCTTCGGCTGTGCTGAGTAATAATTTTTCAGGTTCATCAAGAGTGGGCAGGGGCCAGGCAGCAGATGCCAGCACATCACCCGTACTGTCTTCCATGATCACTACTGAAATACGTGCATTCCTCAATGTATCCAGGAAATTGAAAGAACGCTGGATCTCCGTCTGCAATGCCGCATCCATGGTAAGCTGTACATCGCGGTTGCGTTGTTTGAATACTTCAACTTCCACGCTGTTGAGTCCTGCCAGCAATAAGGGCGACAAAGCAGAGAAATCTCTTTTCGCCACGGTCATTTCCTGCTGCCTTTGCGGGAGGAAACGGTTCTCGCGATAACGGCTGGCAGTTACTTCGAAATGAGTCAATGGAGCAGGAAATCCTCTCAGTTCCGCGATGTGTTCATATTCCGCGAAATAACCGTTGGTGCCTCCCATGAAAATGCCCGTGTTCATATCTCCCGTCCAGAAGAACATCTGTTCTTCAAAAGGATAATAACGGTCCAGCCGCCTGCGCGCCATTTTTTGTAACTCTACCAGGTCTACACCCGAGCGGCCCAGGCTGTCACGGTGCTGTTGCAATAATTCAGGTTTGCTTGTAGCCAGCAATCTCCCGTCACGGTCGAGCAGGTTGCCTGCGCCAAGACGGTTCATGAGGATGGCAATGCGTGGATTATAACTGAACATTCTTGCACCGCTTCTTTCTGCAACCAGCGCAGGTTGTACCACCCATTTTTTATTCTGAAAAAGATATTGTGTTACCGTTACACCCAGTAAAATAATTCCCGCGAAAGAAGCAACGAGTGCAGGTACCAGGTTGCGGTCCTGCTGCTTTGAAATAAATTTCATTTGCACAACTGTGCCCTGGGCATTGGAAGCAGATAATAAAAACCCTGCTGCGACCATGTTCATAATGAGCGAGGAACCTCCATAACTCATAAATGGAAGCGATACACCGGACAATGGCAGTGCACCGATAGATCCGCCCGCGATCAGCAGGAACTGTATGAATGTGCTCACACCAATTCCAGCACAGAGATAAAATAAGAAGGGTGTGCCAGTCTGCCTGCCGATCACAATAGCGCGGTGCAGGTAAATGATGAAAAGAATGAAAACGGACAGAATGCCCATGAGCCCGA
>CBDUBK010000565.1:0-2039 GCA_965365375.1 uncultured bacterium
GCGAAGAAACGCAAAGACTATTCGAATATTCTTTGCGTCATCTTTGCGTCTTCGCGCACTTTGCGGTTAATTAAAATACATAGCCGGTAAGGCCAGCCTTCGCTGAAGCTTGCGCCTCCGCTAAAGCTTGCGCTTCCGCTAAAGCTTCAGCGCACGCGGACGGCTGACACTGCGGGAAGGACGGTAGTAAACTCATTAGATATTCGAGTGGATTACCGGTTCCACTAAAGTTATAGCTGGCAAATCCGACTACCAGCTTTCGCTAAAGCTTCAGCTGGCAAAGCCGACCTACTCACTAAATAGTTCACATTGTTCTCTCATGACTCTGACTTTGAACTTTGAACTTTCAACTTTGAACTGTTCACATTAACAGCCTGTCCGGATCCATCTCATACCCCTCGTCAACCAGTAAATCCCTTCCATCAGCAGCAGAAGTAGCCAGTTCATCACAACGGTTGTTATAAGGATTGTCAGCATGGCCTTTCACCCACACAAATTTTACGTTGTGCTTTTTATATAAATCATAAAACCGCACCCAGAGATCCTTGTTCTTTTTTCCTTTCGCGAAATTGGTAGCCAGCCATTTATTCAGCCAGCCTTCCTTGATTGCTTTCACGATGTATTGGGAATCGGTATAAACGGTAATGTTTAACCCGGTCTTTTTCATGGCTTCGAGTGCTGCGATCACACCCATCAGTTCCATCCGGTTGTTGGTGGTTTTGCGATAGCCCTGGGAAAGCTCTTTTTTCTTATCACCATACATCAGTAGGGCACCATATCCGCCCGGACCGGGATTACCTCTTGAGGAGCCGTCTGTATAAACAATGATCTCTGTGGACATGAGCTTTTTTTTACCGCCAAGAAAACAAGGGCGCCAAGACCTTTTGCCCCTTCTTCCCTTGGCGGTTAATATTCTTAAACCTGGAAAACCCCTGTATTGAATTTTCCCATTACAGGATTATGATCCGCCGCATGAATCGCTTCCGAAATATACCTGCGTGTATCCACAGGATCAATGATCGCATCTACCCATAAACGTGCCGCCGCATAATAAGGAGAGGTTTGTTTTTCGTAACGTGCCTTAATCTCGTTGAGCAGCCTGTTCTCTTCCTGCTCCGTTATCACTTCACCCTTTGATTTCAATGCAGCCACCTGTATCTGCAATAAGGTTTTGGCTGCCTGGTCACCACCCATCACCGCGATGCGTGCTGTTGGCCAGGCATAAATAAATCTGGGATCATAGGCCTTGCCGCACATGGCATAATTGCCTGCTCCATAAGAATTACCAATGATGATGGTGATTTTGGGTACAACCGAGTTGGCCACTGCATTCACCATCTTAGCACCATCCTTGATGATGCCCGAATGTTCACTGCGGCTGCCCACCATAAAACCGGTTACATCCTGGATAAATACCAAAGGAATTTTTTTCTGGTTGCAGTTCATGATAAATCGGGCCGATTTATCAGCGCTGTCATTATAGATTACGCCGCCCATCTGCATTTCACCTTTTTTACTCTTTACAATCTTGCGCTGGTTAGCAACAATACCAACTGCCCAGCCGTCAATACGGGCATATCCGCAAAGAATGGTTTTTCCATAATCCTGTTTGAACTGGTCGAAACTGTTTTCATCCACAATTCTTTCAATCACCTCCACCATATCGTATGGTTTGGTATTGTCTACCGGCACTACGGAGGGTAATTCACTTGCGTCCTTACCCGGTTTTTTTGACTTGATGCGGTCAAATCCTGCCTTATCTTTTTTGCCAATCTTGTCAATGATCTTTTTCACCTGGTCGAGGCATGCTTCTTCAGTCTTGAATTTATAATCGGCAATACCGGAGATCTCGGTATGGGTTACCGCACCGCCAAGCGTCTGCGTATCGATATCTTCTCCAATGGCTGCTTTCACCAGGTAAGGACCGGCTAGGTAGATTGATCCTGCTTCTTCCACCATCAGTGTTTCATCACTCATGATGGGGAGGTAGGCTCCTCCTGCCACGCAGGCGCCCATCACCGCTGCAATCTGGATGATGC
>CBDUBK010000566.1:0-2035 GCA_965365375.1 uncultured bacterium
GTGCGGCGGCTGGCGAAGAAGGGTTGTCGTGCGATCACCTTCCTCGAGGCCCCTCACTCGGCAGGATGGCCGAGCTTCCTGTCCGGTCACTGGGACCCGCTGCTGCAGGCGCTCGTCGACGAGAACATGGTGCTGTGCCTCCACATCGGCGCCGCCCACGGTAACGAGGTGAATGGTGGTGGCCGGGTCGGCTTCCTTCAGCTCGATGGCCCGCACCAGCGCGTACCATTCGTCGTAGGGATTGATGATCCACTGCACACCGGCTTCCGCGAATTTCGTGTTGTTATCCGTGAAGGCTATTTTTGCCGTGGTATCAGGCGTTTTACTAATACAGACAAGTATTTTCATACAGCTAAATTAAGGATTGTTTCATTTAGTTGTTTATGCAACTAATAACAGTTGCAAATATAAGGCGCAAATATAACCGATAGGCATCAGCCAATCACCTTTCTTTGAGCAAAATGGGACTGGATACTGTAGAACTAATCGTCAAAATAGAAGACCATTTTATGCTGCCGATTCCTGACCAGGTAGCAGAGAAATTTGTGACCGTCCGGGATATCAGCGACTATATTACCGGGATATCCAATGCTGATCCGGAAAGGAAAATTCAGATGGAACAGGAAATTCTCTTAATCGTTTCAGATCATGCAGGCATTGATATAAAACATCTTTCACTGGATATGAGTATCATTAATGATTTGGGACTGGATTAACCTGGCCATATTTTTTATAATGGAAAAATCAAACTGAACCGGAATGGACAGGATCGCACAGTTAAAAACCTATTTGGCAGAGAGCCCGGACGATAGTTTTGTGAAGCATGCACTGGCACTTGAATATGTGAAGCTGGGTGATGACGCGGAAGCGAGAAAATGGTTTGAGGGATTACTGGAAAAAGATGAAAATTACACAGGCAGCTATTACCATCTTTGCCAGCTTTTGCAAAGAACAGGTGATCATGATGCAGCGATGAAATGGTATGAGAAAGGTTTATTAAAGACCAAAGAAAAAGGCGACAGGCATGCCTATAATGAACTGTTCAGCGCCTACGAGGATTATACAGGATGAAACAACATATTTCCAGGGACATTTTTCAGTGCTTCACCGGTTTTTTCAATAAACATCCATTGCCTCCGGGGCATTCCCTGCTGCTTGCCGTAAGCGGTGGGATTGATTCAATCGTGCTTTGTCATTTATGCAAACAGGCGGGCTTTAATTTCTCCATTGCCCATTGCAATTTTAATCTCAGGGGAGAAGAAAGTTTGAGAGACGAAAATTTCGTCAGGGGGATCGGTGGCGGGGTTCCGGTATTTATCAAACATTTTGATACGGAGAGAATCGCTCAGGAAAACAAACAATCCATCCAGGAAACCGCAAGAAAACTGCGTTATGAATGGTTTGAACAATTGCAAAAGGAGAATGGTTTTGATTTTATCCTGACCGCCCACCATGCGGACGATAATATTGAAACCATGCTGATGCATTTTTTTCGTGGTACCGGTCTGCGCGGACTTACCGGCATTCCTGCAATGAATGGAAAATTACTGAGGCCTTTACTGGAGGTGCGCCGCAGTGAAATTGAAAATTATGCTGGTCAGCACCAGTTGAAATGGGTGGAAGACCAAAGCAACAGCAGTTCAAAATACACGAGGAATTTTTTCAGGAATGATTTGCTTCCTGCTATCCGGGAAAAATTTCCTAATGTGGATGAAAACCTTTTTCAGAACCTGGATAGATTTCAGAAAACTTACAGCTTCTACGAGGAACAGGTGGCAAAGGAACTGAAAAGCCTTGTTGAAAGAAATGGTACGGAAATAAAAATTCCTGTCCGCAAACTCAAAAAATCAAGCCCGGAAATTTTATTATTTGAGCTGACCAGGCCATTTGGTTTCAGTTCAGGTCAATTGCAGGATATCATTGGCCTGATGGACAGTACTTCCGGTAAATTCGTCCGGTCTGAAACACACCAGGTGATCCGCCATGGACTCTGGCTGGTGATTGCGCCGGTTTCTACGGACTCAGCCCTCATCAC
>CBDUBK010000567.1:0-2031 GCA_965365375.1 uncultured bacterium
TCATAATAGCTGGTGCTTGTTTAGTTTGGGAAGAAGGCAGGAACACATCCAGCTTCAAAATTTTTTTACCTCTTTCACAATAAGGAATATCCTTTTTCACGGACACCTGTGCCTGCAAACTGCTGACAGTAAAAAGCAGGCAAAAAACAAATAGGTATTTGAAACAGTGCCGCATGATTATTTTTTTACCGGCTGGTAGATGCGTGCTGCAAGATCCGGTTCATTTTGTTCAATCCAGTCCAGCACGATCTGCGCGATCAGTCTTGCACCCAGTTCATTAAAATGTGTATTGTCATTTCTGCCTTCGGGATAATTGGGATGCTCACCCGGTGCAAGTTGCAGGAATAATAATTTGGAATGTTCGGGACCGAAGCTTTGATACAGTTCACGGCTTTTGGTATCAAGATCCAGCAAAGGCACTTTCAATAAAGTGGCTACTTCCACCACCAGTTTAGAATAGACCTCGTGTGTTTCAACAGCGACTGTATCCTTAAATCTTCTGCGGCTGACCGGTGTGACCAGAATGGGTTTTGCTTTTTTGGAGCGGGCCTCGGTTACAAAACGGGCCAGGATGATCTTGTACTCTTCCGGGGTAGTATACCGTTCCAGCTTTTCTTTGGCCTCATCATTATGTCCAAACTGGATGAATACATAATCGCCTTCCTGCATCTGGTCATAGATGGATTGCCATAAGCCTTCACTGATAAAGGTTTTGGTGCTGCGGCCATTCTTTGCCTTATTCACCACCCTTACCGTTGAATCCCAGAAATGCACGAAGGGCATGCCCCATCCGGTTTCCGGGTAGGCCTTTGTTTCCTTGATGGAAATGGTGGAATCACCCGCGAGAAAAATGCGGATCTTTTTTTTACCCGGTTCGGCAAAAGCGGTGACCAGGGAAAACAATAAGAAGGCAATACAAATCCTAAAAATCATATCATGTACGGTTTGCGGTTGGGACCAGGTCTGTCAGTTCTGAAATTTTTACAGGCCGCTGCAGTTGCACACTTTTGCGCGCGGCCACACCTATCAGGATGGACATGGCACCATCACGGGTGCCTGCCAAAATTTTAAATGGATTATCCGAAGGATCTCTGAACAAACGGTTGTGCATTCTTTTATCACCCCCTCCATGTCCGCCAGGGTACTGCGGTACCTTGATGATTTCGTGCTCCTTGTTGAAATTATCCATAACCATGATCTCGCGGAATTTTCCCGGGATCGCATCCTTGTCCTGCGACATCTCCAATGCATGCCGCTGCTCCTGGTTCAGTTCATTCTCATCCTGGTAGGGAATATCCTGCCAGCTTTCCATTCTGCCATTGAAACCATTAAAAGCAATGCGCCATCCTTCATAAGGGGAATAGGTGGTGAGAGAATAATTCACCGTGACACCATTGGCATACTTGATCTGGGCTGACATCTTATCATGAATGTCGATCTCGTTTCTCCAGACACAACCATCACGGAAATAACCATCATGGTGTTCATTCTTTACATAAAGATTATTGAGGTTTTCGTCTTTGGTGATGTCAATATAAAATTTACACTGGTCCTTATACTGGCAACCGCGGCATTTTACACCACGGAAGGAATTATTCCTTCCATAATGTTCGAGACTTCCATAAGCAGATACTTCTACAGGATCTGAATCCACCCACCAGTTGAGCAGGTCAAAATGGTGGGTGGATTTATGTACCCATAGTCCACCGCTGCGTGCGGTGATGCCATGCCATCGGCGGAAGTAATCCGCGCCATGGTATACGTTCAGCATCCAGTTGAAATCAACTGAAGTGATTTTTCCGATCCGGTTGGCCGCCAGCAGTTCCTTCATCTTCATCATGTGCGGGCCATGGCGGTAGTTGAAGGCTACGGTGACTTTTTTACCGCTGCGTTTTTCTGCATCGAGAATGGCTTTGCATTTCACTTCATCCGTGGTCATGGGTTTTTCCGTGATCACATCTGCGCCTGAATCCAGAGCTTTGATAATGAATTTATCGTGGTCGGCATCGACTGTTGTTACGATGACCAGTT
>CBDUBK010000568.1:0-2027 GCA_965365375.1 uncultured bacterium
CGCAAAGGTCCGTACGCAGCCATAAGAAGCGATCTCGTAATGCTCCACCTTCTGGGCGGCCAGGATCAGGCCTACATCCCTGGTTGAAGTGCCTGCATCTGTATCTTCGATAATGCTGTTGGCTTCCTTGATCAATCCTTCAATAGCCTCGCATTTTTTACCTCTTGCTTTTTCTTCAAGTACTGAAAACACCTCTTCGAGCCTGGCAACCTGGTTTTTGGTCACTTCAAGATGATCGGTGAATGCAGAGGCTAATGCCTCTGAGCTGGTAGCCTTCCTCATTTTAGGAAGCGCTTTTACCAGGGCTTTTTCAGCATAATAAATATCCTTCAGTGAATCAAGAAACAATTCCTGTAATAATGAATCTCCGGCACCCGCACCGGCATTTTTTGCTTTTTTAGTTCGTGATGAAGCTTTTGCCATAAATAATTTTAGCTAATCACTGAAATGATTGTGCCAACGGTTAGTTGCAGGATATTAGCTTCAGCTTCAGGAATACCATGATCATAGATCTGCCTGTTGTGGCGAATTGATGAATGATGTCCACAGTCCATGGTCCATGGACCATAGTCCATAGACTCCACCATATTCCTTAATTTCATGTATGGAGATCAAACAGTGGGAAGACAAGAACCTTTCACATTTCAGTTATGCCATAGTAGAGGATAAACAGATCATACTCATAGATCCTTCGCGAAACCCCCAACCCTATATTGAATGGGCTAAAAACCAGGATGCTGAGATAAGGGGAATTATTGAAACTCATCCGCATGCGGATTTTGCCAGCAGCCACCTTGAACTGCATGAGCTTACAGGTGCGCCGGTGTATGTACATAGCCGGGTAGGCGCCAGTTACCCTCATGAAATTTTTGATGAAGGCAACAGCATCTCCATTGGTAAGCTCAGGCTTAGCCCCATGCATACTCCAGGTCATTCACCTGACAGCATTTGTATTTTACTGGAACATGAAGCTGTGCAGAAAGCAGTTTTTACCGGCGATACTTTATTCATTGGTGATTGCGGCAGACCTGACCTGAGAGAAGGTGCTGGCAATATCCAGGCAAAAAAAGAAGACCTTGCCAGCCAGATGTATCATTCACTCCGCGAAAAATTAATGAAGCTCAACGATGATGTAGTGGTCTATCCTGCTCATGGAGCTGGCACCCTCTGTGGTAAAAATCTCAGCAAGGAAAACAGCAGCACTATTGGCCAGGAAAAACAGAACAACTGGTGCCTGCAGGAAATGAAAGAAGAAGCATTCATCAAAATCCTGCTGATGGACCAGCCTTTTGTGCCGGCATATTTTCCGTTTGATGTGGAACTTAACAGGAAGGGTGCACCTGCATATGCATCTTCCATTAAAGAGATCAAAAATTTTGATGCTGGCAAATCCGGGGATCAATTAACTGTAAATGGGGAATGGATCATAGACGGACGCGATGAATCAGTTTTTAAAAAAGGACACCTGCCAAAATCCATCAACCTGATGGAAAACGGGAAATTCGAAACCTGGCTGGGAAGTATTATTCAACCAGGAGAAACCATTTACCTCGCAGGAGAAAATGAAGAACAGCTCAACAAATTAAAACAGCGGGTGGCTGCCATCGGGTATGAAGCCCAGGTGAAAGCCGGTATCGTGGTCAAAGATGGCAGTAAAAAACAGGAGCCTATTGACCTGGATAAATTCCGCCGGGATCCTAAAGCTTATACGATCGTTGATGTACGTAATGAAAATGAAGTAAAACAGGGTAAACCGTTTAAACACAGCATTGCCATTCCTCTTTCTGAACTCAGGACAAGAACAGGAGAAATTCCCGTTGATAAACCTATTGTTGTTCATTGCGCAGCAGGTTACCGGAGCGCAGCAGCCAGTTCCATTATTGACGCTTCACTCGAGGGAAAAGTGAAGGTTTATGACCTTGGAGATGCCATCAAACAATTCCTTTAAATATCCTGTACAATATCCGGGTAGGATGCAGCCCCGGGTTTGCTGTAATTTGTGGAAGGAATGAAATTGTCCACTGCTT
>CBDUBK010000569.1:0-2025 GCA_965365375.1 uncultured bacterium
GCTTTGAAGAGCCGTGAAAAATAATTATTTATGCATGGCCAAACCATCCTGACACAAACATGATTGCCGTACCTCAAAGTACTCTTTCCACCAAAACGCATTCAGCCCAGCAAAGGCTGGACTGGGTGGACTATGCGAGAGGTATCGCCATCATCTTCGTTGTATTCAGGCATACGATGGTAGGACTTAATCGTTCTGGCCTTATGGTACCACACTGGTTATACCAGGTCCAGGAGTTCACCGTAAATTTCAGGATGCCTGCATTTTTTATGCTTTCCGGCATATTCCTGGCCAAGGCAGTGTTGAAGAGAGATATAGCTGATGTTTTTAAAAAGAAAACGTACACGCTTCTGTATCCTTACCTGCTCTGGACCACCATATTCATCACCATACAGATCTTCCTATCAGGATATACCAATGCATCCCGTACACCTGAGGACTACCTGGACATTATCCTGCAGCCACGAAGCCTGGATCACATGTGGTACCTGCTGGCATTGTTCACAACGACCTGTCTTTATCTATTGAGTTCAAGGCTGATCCCTTCAGCGGTGGCACAGTTAACTTTAGGTGTGATCCTTCATTTTTTATCATATTATGTCCGGGAATACAGCCTGGTATCGGACCTTGGATATTATTACATTTTCCTGGTGCTTGGTGTAGCGCTATCACAAAACCTGATCGCCAGCCAGGACCAGCACAAGTATGAACTTTTGAAGATCGTTCTATTGCTCCTGCCATTTTTTGTAGCTGCGCAATGGTACTGGCTGGAATATGGAAAGGAAACCATTTCCATGATGCCCGTATCACTGGCTATCATCCTGCTGGCCTGTGTTTTCTTTTATTTTTTCTGCAGGTGGGCCAGGCAACAACAAATCTTTACAGGCCTCATCAATATCGGCCGGCATTCCGTTTATATTTATATCCTTCACCTGCTCATCATAGCCGGCTTCAGGATATTCGCTACCAATGTGCTGCACCTACAAAATATTTACCTGCTCGTAACCGGTAGTCTCCTGCTAAGTATTGTTCTTCCCATTATTGCCTACAGGTATCTTGGTAAATATGGTTTCCATTATCTATTCTCCCTGGAAAAACCCAAGCAAGCTAAAAAGGACTGATATTATTTGTGAAGGATATCATGAATGAACACCACTTTCTTGTGTTCAGTTTTGATGAAGTATTTATTCGCCTTTTTCATTTTCGTGAAAGCGAGAACCTGCCTCATAAAAAAGAGCGGCATTCTCAAAAATGTTTTGAAATACCTTTTGTCCTTACTCTTGATCCATGTAATAGCTATAAATGAGGCTATGAAAAGAAAAAATACCGCGAGCCAGGCAATTGCCAAAGCCGGGGTGATAAACAAATTAGCCAGGCAGAAAATAAGCCCAAGTCCAATGATCATGAACAGTGGGGGGCGAAGAATAATGAAACCGAAATAAATTAGGTTGAAGTTGAGTTTTCTCCATCCAAGCAGGAAGACCTTCCAGCTTTCGGACATATACTTGAACTGGGCATTGAGCCATCTTGTGCGCTGGTTCTCCAACGATTTTCCCGATGTGATCTTTTCATCATAAAGGATCGCATCCTTCGCAAAACCAATCACCGGAACAGTTCTTACAATATGCGCCTGTAATTTTTTATCAAAACCCCCGAGGAAATTTTTATAGACCACTTCTTTGTACAAAGCTGTATCCATGGTGATACCCGAACCCCAGATGGCTGCTGAAATTCCCAGTTCCATGCGCATCTCCCTCTCCAGGAAAAAGTTGAACATATCACCCATAGCATCCATGCGTTCATAATCACTGTCGGTATTCTTTGCCTTGAATTCTGACTGAACTGCCCTGAAACCTTTGCGGAAAAAAGAATTCATCACATCAAGAAAATTGGGATGAATAAGGTTGTCCGCATCAAGGATCACCATAGCATCATGGTGCCTTTCAAATTTTGAAAGTGCATAATCAATGCTTTTGATCTTTGCATTGAGGGGTTGCGCAGGTTTGAGGATCGTTACCCTGGTAT
>CBDUBK010000570.1:0-2021 GCA_965365375.1 uncultured bacterium
CGCCGTTAAATTCCGCAACGTCGAATGTACGCTCATTACCACCTCTTTCAGTTCTTGCTTTCTTTATTCTATCTAATATCGAACTTTTTATTTTAGGAGGAGATTGATCACGTTTAGGGTTTGCTTCTGTCTGCTCTCATTCTTCTGAATGAACTGATAGGTCTCTCATTATTTTTGTACCGCCTTTATCGGATTCTATATTTGTTCTAGCTTCAGGCTTACTGCTTTGTCTTGGCTTATCTTTGCTACTTTGATATGGTTCCTTATTTCTATCATCTTCATCATATTTTGGCCTTTTATTTTTTGATGGTGTTTATTTTCTTTGACCACTGTTGCGGTTGCAGCAGGAATTTCCTTCACTACATCAACCGGTTTTTTATCTTCTCTCAAACCTTTGAATGATGGATGGCGCACAGCTCCGTCTTTTGTCATTTCCCTGTAGCTGATCTCCGCTACGATTTTTGGTTTTACCCAGGTAACGGATGCTTTGGGAGGGTTAGGACGAAAGCGGGAGGGTTTATTGTATTCGGGTACGGTAACAAAAGGACATTTATTGGTTTCAAGCGGTTTTAATTTCTTGAGGATCATCTCCTGCATCTTCAGGTTGAAGCCTGTGCCAACCGGGCTTACGAAATGAAATGCACCATTTTCCATGATGCCGAGCAGGAGGGCGCTGAATAATTTATTACTGCCTTCATTCAAAGTATACCCGCCAATAATAAACTCCTGCCTTTTTTCTGTTTTGATCTTGAGCCAGTCTTTTGATCTTTTACCCGGCATATAAATGCTGCCGGCCTTCTTTGCCATCACCCCTTCCAGCTGGAATTGCTCCGCGAGCTGGAAAGCTTCTTCACCAGTAGCTTCCAGCGTTTCACTGAATTTGATCATGGGATTTTTCGCGGGAAGAATGGTTTCCAGGATCTTTTTTCTTTTTTCAACGGGCAGGTGCATTAGTGAATAACCTTCCAGCCATAAAACGTCAAATGCATAAAATGCCAGGCGTCCATCAGCCTCGCTACGCCAGAGCTGGAGATCAGAAAAATCAGGGAGCCCTTTTTCATTCAGAACAATGATTTCACCATCAACCACTGCCCTGGTATTCCACCCTTCCAGTG
Organism: uncultured bacterium; assembly: GCA_965365375.1. Lineage (GTDB taxonomy): Bacteria > Bacteroidota > Bacteroidia > Chitinophagales > Chitinophagaceae > Flavisolibacter. The sequence continues at coordinate 1,116 of CBDUBK010000570.1, forward strand.
CTTGCCTGACAGGATAAAATTTTTCATCAAAACTTTTATTATTTCGCGATTTGAGTGTTACGGATCCATTATCGAGATATGCGATACAGCGGTAACCGTCCCATTTCATTTCATAGAACCAGTCAGCTCCCGCTGCAGGTGCATCAACGAGTGTGGCAAGCATGGGCTCAAGATCAGCGGGCATAGGGCCGGCCTTTCCTTCCTTCAATAAGGATTGCACAGCTTTGCCAGGGCCTGATGCTTTGGGCTTCTTCATTACAGGATCACAATCAAAAAGCAATCCTTGCATTTATAAGGCAGTAAGGATATAAATAAACAGATGTGCGAAAGTTTATACACAAAAAAACCGGCCGCGCCGGTTCAAAAATTTACCGCCAAGAAAGAAGGGCGAAGTATAGATATTGATACTGCCAACTTGATTTACTTCTTTCTTGGCGGCAGAAATCTTATTTCTCCAACAACCCGTCATTCTTCCATTGCACAAAAACCTGGATGGTGGAATCAGGAAGTTTTGGATGCTTAAAAGGCATAAATCCTTTGTCGCCGGGGTTCAGCTGGATACGCCTGATGCTTTCATCTATATTCTTTTTAGCTCCATCGTAAGTATGCAGGGCCTCTTTATTTCCTTTAGGCGGAATATGGCAGGGTGAACAATGTGTTGTTACCAGGGGTTGGATATGGGCTTCATAATTGATTTTGGGTGTACTTTTTTGAGCCTTCTTCGCGGAAGAGCAATACTGTAAAAAAGCAGCTGTAGAAAGCACGGTGATTAAAAGAATTTTTTTCATATGACCAGTTAGTTGATAATTTATCGAGGAAGATAGAAAAAATTTTGGAGGTGTCTATAGTCAATGGACCATGGACTGTTGTTCAGGGAACAGTGTGTTTCTGTTCCTGCCCGGGGAA
>CBDUBK010000571.1:0-2013 GCA_965365375.1 uncultured bacterium
GGCGTATCCTGGAAGCTATCAAATACTGCAGGCTGAAGCCGTTTTATTTTTTGATAAATAGAAACTGATTTCCTGGATGCTATGCTAGCTGAATTTTTTTGCAGTGAAAAATACAGGAACCGCTAAGAGCACGAAGGAGGCGCAAAGGAAACGCAAAGTAGAGATCAGAGTTATTCCGCACCTTCGTTAAAGCTTGCACTTCCACTAAGGCTACGGCTGGCAAAGCCGACTACTATTCCATCACATCGTTCTCTGGTTCACCGGCTTTGAACTTTGAACTTTCGACCCTTCCTTCGTCAGGGCAGGCTTTGAACTAACTCAATCCCCGCAAAGCTGCCCCCAGTTTCTCCAGCATTTCATCTATCTCTTCTTTCTTGCAGGTGCCCACGCTCAAACGGTACCAGGCAGAATCTTTTGATGCGCCGAAAGCATAGAAGGGAACTACAGCCAGTGATGCATATTGCAATAGGTAAGAAGTCACATCAGCCTGGGTGGAAAGAACATTTCCGTCAGCGGTCTTTTTTCCAACAAGGTCAATGCGGATGGTAAGATAGATGGCTGCTTCAGGAGCCACAGCATCAACAGGATGTCCTGCCGCTTTAAGTTTTACAAAACCTTCATAGATGCGGCGCAGCCTTTCTTCCAGTTCAGATTTAAAATGATTTAGATAGCTGTCAATAGCAGGACGGTCAGATAAAAATTTCGTCAGTGCTTTTTGTTCAGCCATTGGGGCCCAGGCACCCACATGCGAAAGAATGGCTTTCATTTTATTGAGCAGGCCGGCCGGACCAAAACTCCAGCCCACGCGAACGCCGGTGGAGGCGAATACTTTTGAGATCGCATCAATAAAAACGGTGTACTCGCGCATGCCAGGATGAAGACTTACAGGGTCGTAATGCTGGATACCATCATAGGTAAGGTGCCAGTACATCTGGTCAAACATCACGTAAAGTTTTTTCTCACCCTCACCCCTTCTTGCATTTTCTTCCACCACCAGGTCGCAGATCGCTTTAAGGTCTTCTTTTTTGAATGTGGTGCCTGTAGGATTTTGCGGGGAGCAGAGTGCAAGAAAGGTTGCTTCCTTAATATGCGGTTTGATATCGGCAGCAGTAGGCATGAAATTATTTCCAGCTTTTGCTTCAACCACCACATGTTCGGCTTCAACAAAATGAACATAATGGTTGTTGTTCCAGGAAGGCACGGCATAGATCACTTTGTCACCTTTATCGCAGACAGCGCGGAACAATGCATAGATCAGGGGGCGTCCGCCGGAAGCGATCAGGATCTCATCGGTATTATATTCCAGCCCCTGGTATTGTTTAGCGAATGCACTGACAGCTTCCCTCAATTCAAGGCTTCCTTCACCGGGAGGATAATTGGTAAAACGGTTGCGGTAGGCATCAACGATCGCGTCTTCCAGTTCCCTGGGTATCGGGAAGATCTGGGGATCAAAATCACCTACAGTAAAATTATAAATGCGCTCACCTTTCCTGATCCGTTCACGGATTTCGCCACCCAGCTTAACAATCTCGGAACCAATAAGTGTATGGGATAAATTCGAAAGTTTCATGCCTTGTTTCTAAAGTGGCAAATGTAAAGAGAAGAAAGAGAAAGAGAAACAGAAACAGAGCGGAGTGCGGAGAAACAGAAAGAGAGCGGACGCTATGCCGCTCTCTTTCTCTTTCTGTTTCTGTTTCTCTTTCTCCCTTATCCTCGTGCAGTAAGTTTTCCTACCGCCTTGCCCTGCCGGGTCATAATAGTTCCATACCGGTCTACCAGTAATTGGGTTGCCTCGTCCGCGATCATATAAGGATAATTACGGTTGTTCAATTTTGTGAGCTTACCGATCACCTGCAACTGGTTGTTCACCTGTTTTACAAGATTGTAACCTGTAAGGATATAATACCGGCCATTGGCATCTGCATTGAAACGTACATCACCAATCACCTGGCTGTTACGGATCACAGCTGTATTCTGCCTTTGGTTATTTCGTGGATTACGGGAGATCACAGG
>CBDUBK010000572.1:0-1996 GCA_965365375.1 uncultured bacterium
GGATGGTTTTTGTGGCGGTCACTGAGTCTTTTTGATTTTCCTGCTGGCCTGGTTTATTATTTTCTGCTGGTTTGTTATTACAGGCAAATACCAGTGCGGCTATTGGTATGAGGAGTAGTTTTTTCATTGTAGTGAAATTAGGAAAAGTCTGAACCTTGATTAGTGGATTTTTGGATTGGGAAGAAAAAGGCATAGCCGGGAAGACGGGAAGACCAGCCTTGGCTGAAGCTTTGGCTGACGCAGCGGTAAGTAGTGTTTCCGAAACAAACCCTCTGCGCAATCTCCTTTCCTCCTTTCTCTGCGGTGAAAAAACTAACTGATCTTTGATACGCACACCAAAGGCCATAAGCTAACAGCCAAAAGCCTTCTTCCCTTCTTTCTTGGCGGTAAAAATCTGAATCAGGATTTGCAGGATTTACTCTGCGTGAACTCTTTTTCTCTTTTTCTCTGCGGTAAAAGAACTCATTGTTCTTAGAACAACCCAAGCCAATGGCCAATAGCCAATAGCCCTCTTCCATTTTCAAACTCTAAGCATTATATTTATCCCCAATCCAAAACAATGAAAACCAAACTGCTCCTGGCCCTCCTGGCTTTTAGCCCATTTTTACACGCGCAAAACTCCATTGACACCTCCGTCAAACTGGTTGCGCAGAAAGAAGCCATCATCAAGGAAGGAACCATCGTTAAAATGGAAAATGTAGGCTGGCGTGTCAATTCGGAACTACCCGAACTCAGGCCCACTATTTCCGCTGACGGCAATCACCTGTTTTTCATTTGTGAGAACCACGAGATCAATACCCATTATAAATCGATCAGGAATTCACAGGATATCTGGTATTCACGAAAGGATAGCCTGGGCAACTGGAGTGATGCCATGCACCTTGGTTACCCGCTCAATACTTATTATTATAATGCCGTTTACTGGATATCGGCAGATAACAACCGCATCCTCCTCCGCAACGCATTTGTTGATGGAGATTATTATGGCAACGGCGTAAGCATGAGTGAACGCCAGCCCAATGGCAGGTGGGGTAAACCACAAATGCTGTTCATCAGCAAGTATGATAAATACGACCGCGGCAGAACCAATGGTGCATCCATGACACAAAATGGCCAGACCCTCTTGCTTTATATGAGCGAGGATAAAGGAAGTCCGAACAATGACCTTTACGTGAGTTTTCTGCAACCTGATAAAACCTGGACAGAACCAAGGTCACTGGGTAAGAAGATCAACCTGAAAGAAACCAACGAAATGACTCCTTACATGGCTGCCGATGGTGTAACACTTTATTTCAGCAGCAACCGTGAAGGCGGCCAGGGTGATAATGATATCTGGATGACCAAGCGCCTGGATGATACCTGGCGCAACTGGAGTGACCCGGTCAACCTCGGTGCACCTATCAATACGCCCGGCTGGGATGCTTTCTTTACCATGGATGCCGGTGGTGAATATGCCTATATGAGCAGCAGTGATGGTGGTTATGGGGAAAGTGATATTGTAAGAGTGAAATTGCTGGAGAAAGAAAAACCACTTCCTGTGGTAGTAGTGAATGGCAATGTGTACAATGCCAAAACTAAGGAACCACTCAGTGCTTCGCTGGTATATGAAACACTTCCTGATGGTACTATTGCCGGTAATGGTGTGTCCAACTCCGGTGATGGTGCATTCAAGATCGTTTTACCTTATGATAAGAACTACCTGATCCGCGCGACTGCAGATAAGTTTTTTGCGCAGAGTGAAAACCTGAACCTGGATTCACTGGTAAAGCAGGGTTATAAGGAAATCCATAAAGACCTTTACCTCGTTCCGATCGAGATCGGCGCTGTAGTGAGACTGAATAATGTATTCTTTGATTTTGACAAATGGGATCTCCGCCCGGAGAGTTATGTAGAACTTGACAGGGTTGTGAAATTGCTGAATGAAAATCCGGCCATCGAGATCGAGATGAGTGCGCATACTGACAGCCGTGGTTCGGACGAATACAACGTAACGCTG
>CBDUBK010000573.1:0-1984 GCA_965365375.1 uncultured bacterium
CGGGCCAAATACCTGGTACCAGCGGAAGGGTTTTCCAAGGTGCAGGGATTACCATTTACCACCGGTGAATTAAAGAACAGGATCATTCAAATGGAAAAATCATGAACATGCAAACGACCAAACCAGCGGAAAAAACAAGCCTGGCACCAAAGGATTTTGCCTCGGGCATGGATGTAAAATGGTGTCCCGGCTGTGGTGATTATTCCATCCTCAAGCAGGTACAAACCGTTTTTCCTGAACTGGGAGTGCCGAAAGAAAATTTTGTTTTTATCTCGGGTATCGGCTGTTCTTCACGCTTCACTTATTACATGGATACCTATGGCATGCATTCCATTCACGGGCGTGCAGCCGCTATTGCATCAGGTGTTAAAGCAGCCAATCCTGAACTGAGTGTATGGGTGGTTTCCGGGGATGGAGATGCGCTGTCGATCGGTGGTAATCATTTCATTCACCTGATGCGCAAAAATTTTGACCTCAACTATCTTTTATTCAACAACCAGATATACAGTCTTACCAAAGGACAGTACTCTCCTACTTCTGAAAAAGGAAAAATAACCAAGACCTCACCATTCGGCTCCATCGAAGAACCATTCAATCCTACCGAACTGGCGCTGGGTGCAAAAGCATCTTTTGTTGCAAGAACCCAGGACCGCGATCCGAAACATATGCAGGCCATGTTAAAGAGGGCGCATGAACATAAGGGAACTTCATTTGTTGAAGTTTACCAGAACTGCCCGGTATTCAATGATGGTGCATTCTTCGCTTTTTCAGACAAGGAAACGAAAAAAGAGCAGGCAATTTACCTGGAACATGGCAAGCCGCTCATTTTTGGCCAGCAGAATGAAAAAGGCATTCATCTCGACGGACTAACTCCTGTGATCGTGGATATGAACGATGAATGCGTGAATGACCTCTGGGTGCATGATGAAAAAGACAAGACCAAGGCAACGCTGATCTCCCGCTTTTTTGATACCTCTTTTGACGGAGTAATGTTCCCAAGACCTTTTGGAGTGATTTACGCTGAAGAACGAGCAACCTATAATGACATTATGGAAGAACAATGGGAAAAGCTCTATATCAGGAAAGGGAAGGTACCGCTGAACAGGATCCTGTCAGGGGATAAAACGTGGAATATTTTATAATGATAAAAGGATTAAAAGACCTTAGTGTCGTAAATTTCAAGACGATTGCCGCAACTAACGGTGTTATAACTGAAAAACTTCAGACATGGGACCTGTATCGCTCATTGTTCTAACGCTGGCTGCCCTCCTTTTCTCCGCCGGGGGCATACTGGTTGGCCAGCTATTCAACAAAGGAAGTAAGAATGCGCAGAAAGGTGAAGCCTACGAATGTGGCATCCCTACCAAAACCTCACCTTGGCAACAGTTCCATGTGGGTTATTATCTCTTTGCCCTGCTCTTCCTGATTTTTGACGTGGAACTTATCTTCCTTTTTCCCTGGGCTGTTGTCGTAAAAAAGATCGGCATCATCGCGCTGGTGGAAATCGTCATTTTCATTTTTGTATTATTCATGGGCTTTCTCTATGCCCATAAAAAAGGTGCATTGAAATGGATGTAAGAAAACAGATAACGGAAAACAACAAGGATTTCCCCGGGCAGATCATTGAGACTCCGGGAGGCGGCATCATCTCCGGCACTTTCAATGATATAGTAAACTGGGCAAGATCCAACTCCCTGTGGCCACTCACTTTCGCGACGAGTTGCTGCGGAATCGAAATGATGAGCACCGCTTCAGCCAAATATGATTTTTCAAGATTTGGTTTTGAAGTAGCCCGTGCTACGCCAAGGCAGGCGGATGTGATCATCATTGCCGGCACCATCGTCAATAAAATGGCACCGGTGCTGAAAAGATTGTACGACCAGATGACCGATCCCAAATATGTGATTGCCATGGGTGCCTGCGCCATCAGCGGGGGACCATTCTTTTACAATACTTATTCAGTGGTGAAGGGTGCGGATCATGT
>CBDUBK010000574.1:0-1951 GCA_965365375.1 uncultured bacterium
ATCCTCGTAGGCCTTCGTTACTTCCTGCCTGTTGTTCTGGAGGGAAGGATCTTTACCGGTGCTCAATATGGTTGCAAATCTTGAATCAGGATATTTTGATGTAAGCAATCTTTTAATTTCTTCTGCTTTTGCCAGGTTGCCTGCTTTACGGTAGGCATAATAAAGGTTGAAAAGAATTTCTTCATGATTGATATCACCCTGGCTGAAACGGGTCCTGATCTCTTCAAGGATTTTGATGGCAGATTCAAAATCTTCGATTTCATTCAGGTAGATTTTTGAAGTTTCGAACATAGCATACCTGATCGAATCATTGGATGCCGCCATTTGGGCTTCCGTTAATGGAAGTTTCCCAAGGAGGCTGGTGAAATCAGGTGCATCATCCGGCTGCTGGTTGTTTTCCGCTGTACGGGTGGCGCCTTTAACAGGGTTGAGCACATTAGGATTGAGCTGCTGGCTTACATCACTGAACCTTCTCCAGTTGTCCACATTGGGACGGTTACCCCAGTTCTGCCTGAACTTCTGGTTACCCTGCGTTTTGAGAGTGGTATTATAAAAATACCATTCGCCTTTGGGCTGTGTGGCAAATAAATCAGTTGCAGGTGTATTGTTATTGCTTCCGCCGGATATGGGGGCAACATCATCAAGTCCCTGTTGTTTGCGCAGTTGTTTTACCAGCTGGTTGATATAGGCCGTCCTTTCGTCCTCAGGCATGGCCGCAATACGCTGGAGGCTGTCCTGCCTGCGAATGGACTGGTCAAGACTGACAAGCTTTTTTAATAAGGTTTGTCTTTCCAAAACCCGGTCTGCTTCCCTTTGTTCAAGATCTCTTGACTGTATGCTGTCATAAAAAGGGGCAGCCTGAACATATTTTTTCTGGTTATAAGTCAGGTCAGCGATCTGCAGGTAACTTTTACTGCGAGCCGCGATATTGTTATTATTGTATTTGGCACTTTTCAACAGAAGTTTCTGGGCACCTTCAAAATTGTTCCGTTCCAGTTCCATTTGTGCGGCCATATAATAAATCACATCCCGGTAGTCGGTGTATTTATCACGGCGCGCCATCTTGAGCAGTTCCTCGATGTTGCGGTCAATATAATTAGCGGTCGTATCTTTTTTGATCCTTACAATGTTCAGGCGTGCATATACATCCATCACCGGGTCAGTGGTATGGCCGATGGATTTGCTGAACCATTTCTGCGCTTCATCAGTTTTGCCTGCCTTTTCCAGCATCTGCGCGGCAAGAAATTCCCATCGGGCTTTTTCCTGTTTGGTCTTTGCCTGGTCAAGGGCGTTCAACAGGTGATAAGCAGAACTATCCCACATGCCCTGTTTATAAAACCAGTATGCCTGAACTTCTTCCAGGTCTTCATGCAGTCTTTCCGGGAATAAAGGATCATTTTTGAGGGTAGCGATCAGGCTTCCTGCTTCAGCCATTCTGCCGGATTCTATCATAGTCCGTGCCTGCCAGATAAAAGCATTATTGCGGCTGGGAGGCGTTACAATGTTTTTGGATTTCTCTTTAGTGGAAATGGTAAGGGCATTATTACCATCGATGCGGCTGCCGATGTAACGGTAATAACCATCTTTTTCTTTTTCAGCAAAAGCATAGTTGATGAACTGGAACATCAGCGCCGCTGAATCAAATTTTTTCTCCATGAACCAGGCCGCACCCCAGAGCAGGTAAAGGTTATCAGCCCAGTCATTGCGCAGGTCATGCATCACGATCCCGGTCTTGGCCTTATAAATCACTGAATCCAGTTCATTGGAATTCTGCGCAGTGGCATCAAGGGTGTAATTGTAAAAGGGTAGGAGAAGGGTATAGTCGTCCTTATGGCTTTGTTTGGCGGCGTCAATAACCTCGTTCAGTTTGGTATTGGCGTTAAAAAAATAATTGTAATGGGTGGTCAGGTTCTGGAAAAATCTACCCTGCGGCCGCAAAGGTTTGTCCTGG
>CBDUBK010000575.1:0-1950 GCA_965365375.1 uncultured bacterium
ATTCTGGAAAATCGGCAGCAGATTTTTTTCCATGTGCTCCCGCGTAGGGTTGAGCAGGAGGTCACCTGCCTTGATCACCCCACCAAATAGAACGATCGCTTCGGGTGAAGAGAACATGATGAAATTGGAAAGGGCAAGTCCCAGGATCTCCCCTGTAAAACGGTATACTTCCTGTGCAATCTTATCACCTTTCACCGCGCATTCGTAAACGATTTTTGAATCCAGTTTTTCCGCGTCAAAATCACGAAGCAGGCTTTTTTCGCCGGATTGCTCCAGCATTTCTTTTGCCGTGATAGTGATGCCGGTAGCGGAACAATAAGATTCGAGAGAACCTTTTAGGGCGGTTGACCAGTGTGGCCTTCCATTGGGAATAACGGTACTGTGACCCAGTTCACCCGCAAATCCATCATTTCCCAGGATCAGCTGGCCATTGGCAACAATACCGCTTCCAACACCGGTACCCAGCGTGATCATAATAAAATCACGCATACCTCTTGCAGCACCATAATTCATTTCACCAATAGCCGCCGCGTTGGCATCGTTGGTAAGCGCAGAAGGCAAACCAAATTTGGCGGTCACCAGTTTGGTTACGGGCAGTACACCCTTCCAGTGCAGGTTGGGTGCATATTCTACCGTTCCGGAATAATAATTTCCATTAGGAGCGCCTATACCAATGCCCTTGACCTTACCTTCTTTCTGGCATTTTTCAATCAGTGGATTTAAGGTTTTGTAGAGGGCTTCAATAAAAACTTCAATGGTTTCATAACCGTCGGTTTTGAGCTCACCTTTTTCAATAATATCCCCGCGGTGGTTCACAATACCGTACTTGGTATTAGTGCCACCGATATCTATTCCTATTGCAAATTCATTCGAGAGATCGATCATTTTTTAAATTTTTAATGTCCTCCACCTGAAACCTTTTTATCGAAATCGATTCCCTGAGCCTTTAGGATGGATTTTGATTTGATTGCATAATAGGCCAGATAAATAAAGCAAGCTACACCTACAAGGTATGACCACTGGATACCCAACAGGTTATCTTCTGCCATAAAACCCTGTAAAAGACTTACAACACCACCGCCCATAATCATCATGATAAGGAAACTTGAACCGGCGTTGGTATGGCGACCCAATCCTGCAATCGCAAGAGTGAAAATACATGGCCATAAAGTTGAACAGAACAAGCCCACACTGATGAAAGCATAAACACTCACCATGCCATCAGCGAGCATACCGATAAAAAGAGAAATGATTCCAAAGATTGAAAAGATCAATAATTGCCTGGCAGGATTTCCACGGCTCAGCAAGTCACCAATAATTAAGGCAACTATAATCAGCGCATAGATATAAAAAGGAGTGAGGTCGTGACCAGCAATCTTATTAACCAGCAGGAAAACGCCGAAAGCTAAATAGGGCATGATGAAACGTAGGATGCCTTTGGCACCGCTGCTGATATCAAAAGCTCCTACTGAAGAAGTCCAGCGGCCAATCATGAGGCTCGCCCAGAAAAGAGATACAAATGGTGCGATCTTATCTGTAGGGAAGGGTTGTCCATCATCAGTGGCAACGTGCTGTTTCATGAATTCCGGCAGGTTGGCAGCAGTTGAGACTTCAACACCTACATAAACAAAAATGCCGATCATCCCAAGAACAAGCTGCGAATAATTCAAAGCGCTGTTACGCGTTGGAATCGCCAGGGCGTCAGTAATATCTGTAGGAGTAGCCACCTTGCTGATATCCTTTTCAGTTTTTCCGGAATCAGAATCAAGGTTGATCTTATTGGGTACACCAGAAATTTTAAATACAACAGCAGCGAGTAAGAATGCAGCCCCCAAAATCAGGTATGGCACTTTTACAGCGCTGATGTCTGCTACGTTGGTACTGGCTGCCACTGAACCAAAAATGGCGAAACTTACCAGGAGCGGCCCGATGGTTGTTCCAAAATTATTG
>CBDUBK010000576.1:0-1941 GCA_965365375.1 uncultured bacterium
GTCATTTCAATATTTCTTTCGCGGTCGTAGCGGAAAAAGCTGCGGACCGTCTTTATTTTTTGATGATTGCCAACAGCTATCCAAACAGTTCCCGCGGGTTTTTCAGCAGACCCGCCGCCAGGTCCCATGATGCCTGATGTAGCAATGATATAATCTGATTGTAATTGTTCCAACCCTCCCTTCACCATTTCAATAACGGTTTGTTCGCTTACAGCACCATGCTGTTCCAGTGTCTGTTTTTTTACCTCAAGCAGGTTTTCTTTGATTTCATTGGCATAGCTCACGATACTACCCTTATAAACATCCGAAGATCCGGGTATGGATGTCACCAGGTGGGCTATATATCCGCCTGTACAACTTTCAGCAGTGCCAAGGGTTTTATTCCTGGTCCTTAACATCTGGTTAACCGCGTTTTCCAGCGCGATATTTTCATCCGCTACTTTCCATTCTGCAACCCGTGATTTCAGTTCTTCAAAGGATGCATTGATCATTGTTTCCGCGGTTACATGATCTTCATGACGGCAGGTGAGACGAAGCCTGACGAGTCCATATGAAGGGAGGTAAGCCAGTTTGATCTCCCGGGGCAGGGCATTTTCAAATCCGGCTATATGTTCGGCCAGCATGGATTCACCGATACCGGATGTGACCAGGGTACGGTGAAGAATTGCCGGCAGCACCAGCATTTCCTGAAGAGTGGGTATAATGTTATCGCTGATGAATCCCTTCATTTCGTGAGGCACACCGGGAAGAGAAATATAGACAGGCTGTTTTTTTGCAGGATCATCAATTCCAGGCTTTGATGGATGGGGACCGAACCACATACCTGGTGCGGTTCCTCTTTTATTTTGCAGTACAACACAGTTTTCAGGAACTTCCGCCTGCTTCAGGTTTCTTTCAATAAGAGGACGGTTCAGTTTTGTAAAAATTTCTTTTACATTTTCAAGAGCCTCTTCATTTACAACAAGTCTTGTATTGAAAAATTCGCAAAGTGTGGGTTTGGTGATATCATCCGCAGTAGGGCCCAGGCCACCCGTGATGATCACCAGGTCATGATCCCTGCCTTCTTCAGCTAATGTTCTGAGGATTTCTGGTTTCGAATCCCCGATCGCGATTCTTTTTTTCACCCAGATCCCGATCCTGTTTAATTCCTGCCCGATATAGGCACTGTTGGTATCGATGGTTTGCCCGATCAACAGTTCATCTCCTATGGTTATTATTGAAGCATTAACTTCTCTCATGAATGAATCGCTTAATTTTAGCACAATGTACGAACCATGAAAAAACTGATTTTTTCTTTTCTTTTTTTGTTCTCCTTACACTTTGCCCATAGCCAGGATATCACTGAAAGACTGGAAGCAGCTTACCGGCTTTTTGAAAATGACCCGCAGCTTAAGAGTGCTTTAGCTTCTTTATATGTGATAGATGCAAAGACAGGAAAACCTGTTTTTGACAGGAACAGTACTATTGGCCTGGCTCCAGCCTCCACTCAAAAGATCATTACTGCAGCTACCGCTTATGAATTGTTGGGAAAGGATTTCAGGTATAACACTCAGCTTGGATATTATGGCACCCTCAGGAACGGATCACTCGATGGCAGCATCGTGATCAGGGGCTCCGGGGATCCTACACTGGGAAGCTGGAGATGGAAACAAACGAAGGAAGATCTTGTTGCCAGGCGCATGACAGAAGCGATTCTAAAGGCCGGCATCAGTTCATACCAATCTTTGGTCAGTCATGAAACCGGCTGGGAATCTGAAAGCATTCCGGGAGGCTGGGTCTGGGACGATATCGGCAATTATTATGGAGCCGGCGCACAAATTCTCAACTGGAGAGAAAACCAGTATGACCTTTTACTAAAGAGCGAAGAAGATACCGGTTCATTAGTAACCATCACAGGTACCGTACCGGCTTTATATGATTTCAATATTATTTCAAGGGTTA
>CBDUBK010000577.1:0-1940 GCA_965365375.1 uncultured bacterium
AACCTGTATCTAAAGTTTAGGAAACTTCTATTCTATCCATTGAACTACGAGGCCAAAAGAAGAGCGGAGAAACAGAAAGAGAAAGAGGTTGGCCGCTCTCCGCACTCTTTCTCCGCTCTTCTTCTTGGGGGTGCAATATTAAATCCTTTTTCGCGAACAGCTTTCCTTTCCTTTAAAAATTTAGCATTGCTCCATATTATGGGATACCAATGCCTTTTACGAATTTTAGCCCGTGCCTGCTGCTAAAATCAAATGGTCCCTGCCGGGTATCGGCCTCCTGCTGGCCTACCTGTTTTTCTGTTACCTGATGCTGGAGATCATCCTTCAATACATTCCCGCAGGATCCGATACCGCCTTCCTGGGCATCAAGCAGGATTACATTTCCGTGCCTTTTTACCTGGCCGCATTTTACATACATGTGTTTACCGCGGTCTTTGCCCTGCCGGCGGGCTTTACCCAATTCTCTCCCTATATCCTGAGGCACCAGCCTTCTTTTCACCGGATCAATGGGAGGATCTATGTGTTTGCGATTGTTTTACTTGGTGGTCCCTCGGGAATTTTCATCGGGCTTTTTGCGAATGGAGGCATCAGCTCCCAGCTTGCATTCTGTATTTTAGGAATGCTCTGGACCTGGTTTACCATCCAGGCATACCGCATGGCGCGCCAGGGAAAGTTCAAATTACACAAGGCTTTCATGTACCGCAGCTTTGCGCTAACTTTATCTGCCATCACATTAAGAGCCTGGAAATATTTACTGACCGGCGTTTTTCATCCCCGTCCTATGGATGTGTACCAGATCGTAGCCTGGCTGGGATGGATCCCCAACCTGCTGATTGCCGAATACCTGATCAATAAAAAAAATTTAAAATGAAATTGATTGCTTCACTGCTCCTGCTGCTGACCGCTTCAGCCTGTAATAACAGCCAGGATAATTCATCCAGCCTCGTAGCTTCCGCAAGTACTGAATTACCTGCAAAAGCTGAAAAGCCCGCTGTGGTCATTCCTGAAATTAAAACAGGCCTTGAAGGGTTTTATACCGGTCCTTTTGTGGCAGTGGAGATCAAGGAAAACAGCGAGGTGTTTGACAACAGGATCACTATTGCCATAGATTCTGTGGTAAACGGACAACTGCATGGAAGATCCATTGTAGCAGGTAATGAAAGAGTGTTTTCAGGCAAGATGGTGAAGGAAGGAAATCATTATGAAGTGGATGCTCCCGAACCCGGCGATCATAAATACGACGGCCGTTTCAGGTTCACACTTTATCCTGAGGACAAAACCATCAAGGGAAGCTGGGTAGCTAATGATTCCAAACTGGCCGTGACTAAAAGAGATTATGAACTTAAACTTCGTACTTATAAATATGATCCTGACAAAAACCTTCCCGAAGATGTTGTGGGTATGATGATGCATGGAACTTATTCTGAAAATTCAGAGAAAGCAGAAGCCATCACAAAAGATGCCCTCAAAAAAAATGCTTCGCGTGAAATACTAAAAAGCAGCGATGTTGAAAATATGTACAAGGCCGATCTTGAACTGATGCGCAATGCCATCTATGCACGGCATGGTTATTCTTTCAAGAATGTAAGAATGCGTTTGTTGTTTGATAATTATGTGGACTGGTACATGCCTGTTTCAACCAATGTGAGCAGCCTTCTTACTGAACTGGAAAAGAAAAACATTGCGCTGATCAAAAGATACGAGGCGCATGCGACGAAGTATTATGATGTGTTTGGAAGATAGCCAAAGGCCAATAGCCATTAGCCAATAGCCTTTGGCCTTTGGCTTTTCCAAAACTCTAAACCACCTGAAAGGCCTGCTCTTCTTATATTTGCTGCCCAAGTAAGTATTATGAAGTTTTATAATTGGCTGATCAAATACCGTCTCTATGTTGGTCTCGTGATGATCGTGGCGGGTGTGGCGCTGAACCTGACCATTAG
>CBDUBK010000578.1:0-1939 GCA_965365375.1 uncultured bacterium
GTGGAGAAAAACCCACAGCGGCGGCCTTGGAAAATGCGAAAGAGATGGTGCTCAATTAAGTTTCAGAAGTTAGAATCCTTTCTTATTTTGCCCGCCAGATGTCAAAACAGATTATTGAAAACCTTTTACAGGCACTTGAATATTCCCCTGAAAATGTTTCACTGCGTTTGCAGATCGCGCAAATGATGCTGAAAGAAGATATGTTCAGCGAAGCAGCCACACATTTTCAGCGAATACTTGAGCAGCGTTACGGTAATGAAGAAGCAAGCCTTGGGCTGGCGCATTGTTATTTTGAAACAGGAAAATTTTCGGCAGCCATCATTATTTACGAACAGTTGCAGTCTTCTTTGCAGCCCGCGGACCAGCTGAGGTATATCAAATGTCTGCGTCATGAGAACGCCATGGCCGAGGCAACAAAACTGTACCAGCAGTTATTGATCCTTCACCCCGAATATGCTGATAAGGAACTGGACAGCCAGATGAGAGTTCCTGTGAACACGGTTAGTGATGACGATGAGCTGGATGATACCGACAGCCAGTATTTTCTGCAGAGACCCAAGGAGCGGTTCCAGGATGTGGGTGGCATGCAAAGAGTGAAGGATGAAATTTCCATCAAGATCATCCAGCCACTGGCCAATCCTGATCTCTTCAAAGCTTTTGGAAAAAAATTGGGTGGTGGAATCCTTTTATACGGCCCTCCCGGTTGCGGAAAAACATTTATCGCGAAAGCAACAGCCGGTGAGATCAATGCGAAGTTCATCAGCATCGGTCTTCATGATATCCTGGATATGTGGATCGGCAATAGTGAAAAAAACCTGCACGAGATTTTTGAAGTGGCACGGAGAAATACACCCTGTGTTTTATTTTTTGACGAAGTGGATGCACTGGGTGCCAGCCGCCAGGACCTGAAGCAGTCGGCAATGAAACATACCATCAACCAGTTCCTTTCCGAGATGGATCATATCAGCACAGATAATTCAGGTGTGCTGGTTCTTGCAGCTACTAATGCACCATGGAGCGTGGATGCTGCTTTCAGAAGACCGGGAAGATTTGACCGCGTGATCTTCGTTGAGCCGCCGGATGAGAAGGCAAGAGAGGAAATTCTTAAAAGCATGCTGAATGAAAAGCCTGTTGCGGAAATTGATGTCAGCAAAATTGTAAAGCTCACGTCCAATTATTCAGGTGCAGATCTCAAAGCGATCATTGATATAGCAGTAGAAAACAAATTGCGGGAATCAATGCTCAAAGGCAGTATCCAGCCCGTTGAAACGAAAGACCTGGTAGCTGCAGTTAAACAACACAAGCCTACTACGCTGGAATGGCTTTCATCCGCACGCAATTATGCATTGTATGCAAATGAATCCGGGCTTTATGACGATATTCTCAAATACCTAAACATAAAAAAATAGGGATGGAAGTTGAAATGCTTTTGGAGCGAGGTGAATTACTGCTTGAACAGGGACGTTTTAATGATGCGGAAAGATTTATCAGGCAGGCATTGGAAAAAGATCCCAATAATGGTAGCGCCCTTGCTGCCATGGCAAGGTGTTATCTCAATAATAATAAAATTGACCAGGGAATTGAAATGGCGCACCAGGCTATTGCCGTTGAGCCCAATAATGATTTTTATTTTTACCTGCTGGGCTTTGGGTATTTAAGAAAGGATGAACTGATCATAGCGAAAACCCAGTTGCACAAAGCCATAGAACTGGATCCTTATCATGCAGAATATTTCGGCATGCTGGCCCTTGTATACCTGGAGTCAAAGGATTTTGAAAAAGCTCTTGAAATGGCCAATGAAGGATTGGCACTGGAAGCCGATAATATCACCTGTCTCAATGCACGTTCCTCTGCACTGAATAAATTGAAAAGGATAGATGAGGCCTTCCAGACCATGGATGATGCGCTGGCCCAGGATCCGGATAATGAGTTTACCCAT
>CBDUBK010000579.1:0-1932 GCA_965365375.1 uncultured bacterium
GGGATGTTTATCCGATTGATGCCGGATAATCTGGGAATTTTTCAATTCATGGTGGAGACATTGATATGTCGCCCCGCTGGGGCTCATCTTTCCGATGTTCGCAGATACTATTGACATGCCGGCGAGTTGGGCCTGGCTTCTTTAGTGCTAAGTCAATGATGGCTGTCTGGCGAATGGTGTTCTAAGTGCGAATCATACCTTGACAATTGCGTCTTTTTTTTCTTTGCTGTTTTTGCGTGAAATTATCTTCAGGTGAAACCCTTTCTTCCTGATCCATTAATCAAATAGATGATGGTTCAGACCCAAACTGTTTCAAATGGTGCATAGAATGTTTGTGCAATAACTGCACATTCTGCTCAAAATTGAGGTCACCGAAAAATGGGTTGCGTGTGACCTGGAGGTTGTTCTTTTCAAACACATCAAAAAAATAATCCAGCTCTGTTTTTAATTCCTTAATGGCATCTTCAAGAGAGGGATTTCTAACCGGCGCCGGCACTTCCGGCATCAGTGGATTGGGCGTGTTTTCGCGGAATGGTTTCTCACTCATCAGGAAACTTCGCACCCGCTCTAATGAATCAGGAGGTGTGATGATATCTGCATAAACAACCTTTCCGGAGGCAATGCGTGTATATTCTGCAAGGTGCTCCACCGTTTGCTGGAAGGTCATCTTACCCCACAAAGGCCTTGTGCCGGTAGGTATTTTTTGTAAAAGGGGAATGAGACTGTAACGGAGAAAATGTTCTTTTTCTGCATTCATGGCCTGTAGTTGAACTGTCTTCAGCAACTATTGTGCTGGTTCGGTTACTTCATTGATTTCCGTTTCAATGGCTTTGCAAACGGCATCAAAGATCTCATCAATTGTGCCTACACCATGGATCACCACCAGCTTGTCCTGGGACTGGTAATAGTCGGCGCAGGGTGCTGTTTCATTATGATACACCTGCAGCCTGTTCTTATTCACGGCTTCACTGGCATCATCAGAGCGGCCGGAGGTTTCTCCGCGCTTCATCAGCCTTTTCATGCATTCAGCATCCGGAACATCCAGCTTTACTACTTTATTGATTTTGTTTTTACGGAGGTCGAGCAGTTTATCCAGGGCTTCCACCTGGGCAATATTGCGGGGAAAGCCGTCAAAAAGAAATCCCTTGGCATCTGCATTTTTTTCAAGGCAGGAATCGATCATGCCAATAACCACTTCATCAGGAACCAGCTGGCCCTTGTCAATGAAATTTTTGGCTTCCAGCCCCAGCGGGGTTTTTTCAGAAATTTCCTGGCGCAGGAGATTGCCTGTTGATAAATGGATGAGCCCGAATCTGTCTACGATCTTTTCAGCTTGCGTACCCTTACCACCACCGGGAGGGCCAAACAGGATTAAATTGAACATTCTTTGACTAACCTTAAGTGACAAATATAAGGAAAACAAGGCAGCCCTCCTTTGACATCCCCGCCTTTGGTGGCGGATGCAGGAGCCTGAAGGTTTCACAAATCCTTCCCATCCGGGGCGGTGCTTACTACGTAACTTTATTATGATGAAACAAGTCCTGTTTTTGCTGCCGCTGGCCCTCTGCCTGCAGTTTTGCACTTATTCCCAAAACAATAAAACCATGGATACGTCCAACAAAAACAATCCCGTTTATTCCAATACGGATACTTCAAAAGTGAATATGAGCGAAGAGGAATGGAAAAAGATCCTTCCAGCTGACCTTTATTACATTGCCCGCCAGAAGGGAACGGAAAGGGCCTGGAGCAGTCCCCTCGAAACCTTAAAGGATAAGGGTACTTATTACTGCGCCGTCTGTGGCAATGCCCTTTTTGTAAGTGATACCAAGTTTGAAAGCGGCTGCGGCTGGCCCAGCTTTTACCAGCCTGTGAGCAAGGGCAGCATCATTTATACTCCCGATAACAGCCATGGCATGAAACGCACCGAGGTGC
>CBDUBK010000580.1:0-1929 GCA_965365375.1 uncultured bacterium
TTTTGCAGCACAGATCCTGTTATTGCCAACCAGTTCGCCCGGGCTACATTTTTTTCAGATAACCGGGAAGACCTGGTGAAATTAAAAACACCCACCCTGCTGCTCCAGTGTTCGGAAGATATTATCGCACCGCTTGAAGTTGGAAATTACCTGCATGAAAATATTCCCAACAGCGAATTGAAAATAATGAAGGCGAAAGGCCATTGCCCTCACATGAGTGAACCGGAAGAAACCATCAGCCTGATCAAAGAATACCTGGCGCATGCTTGATTCGCTTTTAGATGAAGCACCCTGCGGTTATTTCGGCTTTGCTGATGACGGCAGCCTCCGTTTACTGAATGCGGGCTTATATAAACGCCTGGGCTATGATCCGGGCACGCTCGAAGGGAAAAATGTAGAACAGATCTGCACACTGCCGACAAGAATATTTTTCCAGACACATTTTTTTCCTCTTATCAAAATGCAGGGGCATGCTGAAGAGATCTTTATCACACTTTTGTCCCAGTCAGGTGAACACATTGCTGTACTGCTCAATGCTAAAAGAATGGAATGGAAGGGCAGCACCATTACAACCTGTGCCTGCATAGAAGTTCCCAATCGTAAAAAATTCGAAGATGAACTGGTGGCCGCAAGAAAGGCGGCAGAAAAAGCGCTGGCGGAGAATACAGAACTGATGGAAGCAAAATCCGGGCTACAGGCTTACTCCGAAAAACTGGAAAACCAGGTTAGTCTTGTAAACCGGCAGAACCATGAATTGCAGCAGTTTTATCATGTGGTTACACATAACCTCAAAGAACCATTGCGGAAAGTGCTGTTGTATTCAGGTAAACTACAGTCAGAATATGATTCACCTGTTTTTCAAAAACTAAACAGGGCCAATGAACAGATGCGTGCTGTGGTTACAGGCCTGCAGCAATATGTATGGCTGAATGAAAAGACCAATTCTTTCAGAAAGGTTGATCTCAATGAAATCATCAAAAAAGCAGCGCAGGAAGCAGGCAGGAACCTTATACCTGGATCGATGGTATTGCAGGTAGGTACATTACCAGTGATTGAAGGCGATGAAGAGCAGCTCCAGCTTTTATTCTTCCATCTTTTTTCAAATGCCGTTAAATTCAAAAAAGCTGACCAGGCCATGATTAAGCTGGACTCAACGGTGATCAAACAGAATATTTTCCGCGCCGTGGAAAACAAATACCAGTACAATGATTATGTAAGGCTTGAAGTGATGGATGAAGGGATTGGCTTTGATCCCGTTTACAAGGATCATGTATTTGAACTGTTCCGTAAACTCCATTACACGGAGGGACAGGGACTGGGACTTGCTTTGTGCAAAAAAATCGTAGACAACCATTCAGGCGAGATCAAAGCAGAGAGCGAGGTAAATATATATACCAGGATCACCATCTGGCTGCCATTGAACCGGTCAGCAGTACAGGATATCAAAAATATTTCCGGTTAAAGCAGCAAAAAACTTGGTTAGCTTTGACTATCATCCAAATCAAAAAAACATGGAAGCAATCAGGAATGTACAGTCGATTGTGATCATTGATGATGATTATGATGATTTTGAACTGGTATACGAAGCTATACAGGAGATCAATCCCGGGATAGAACTTCATTATGTAAACAGTTGTGATAAGGCACTCGAACTAAAGGACATCCGGGTTGACCTTGTTTTACTTGATATCAACATGCCGCAACATGATGGTTTTTACTGGCTGAAATGTATCAGGGAAAAAGGACATCAGGTGCCCATAATTATGTACACCAATTCACTTGCACCTTCCCATATTGTCAGGGCTTACCAGGAGGGCGCCAATCTATATTTTTCCAAGCCCGAGACTTTTGTAAACCTCATTAAGGGTCTGAAAAAGCTGATCCAGTTCGACTGGTCCCGGCCTGCACTGGTTACAAGTGCATACGTGG
>CBDUBK010000581.1:0-1915 GCA_965365375.1 uncultured bacterium
AAGTCTTGCCCTGAACATTTTTAAATTCAGACCTGCTTCATAAGTGATAGTGCGCAAAGGCCTGAGGTTCGGGTTAGCCAGCAAAGACGGATTTTGCAGACCGCCGTTATATAAACTTCCTGCTGTTGCATAGTTATACGCGGTACGGTATGGAGTTGTACCCCCACTGCCCACACCTGATGCGGAAAAACGCAGCTTGGCAAAATCAACTGAAGCAGGCATTTTGATCACTTCAGAAGCCACGAAGCTTAGGTTGGCAGATGGATAAAAGAATCCCGCGTTCTCCGTTCTTGAAGGAGTGGCCAGTACACTGTTCCAGTCCTGGCGTGCAGTAAGATCAACGAAGAGGAAATTTTTATAGCCCGCGGAAACCAATCCATAAAAACTGTTGATATTATACTGGCTTTTCCAGGGCATGCTCACCAGCGGACCGGCAGCATTTGACATGGCATAGATGCCGGGATAAATCAGAGAATCCGCTCTTGTTTCATCCCTGTTGTAATGATTGATTAAAGTACTTCCACCGAAGCTGGCGGAGAAGTCAATATCATTTCCGAATTTTTGCCCGTAACGCAGAAGGAAATCTGCACCCATCTCCTGTGAGAAAATGTTCTGTGTGCGGTAACTGCCTTTCTGGAATTTGGATCCTGCATCATAAGGACGCTCCTGGGCTCTTTGCTCATAGGCAAGATCCATGGTGGTGCGTACCTGCAGGCTCAATGCTTTGTTGAAATTATAGGTTGCCTGGATATTACCCGTGATCATATTTCTCCGGGCACTGTTGATGAATTCATAAGCAACAGCATATGGATTTTCAGGAAAGGTGCTGAAAGGGAAATTGATCTTTCTGCCTTCCTGCCCGTTGACCCAGTAATTTTTCAACCAGTTGAGGTCTGCGCTTGGCTGCCAGAAAATATACCAGTACATGATGGACTGGTTACCATAACCTGCACCAGGCAGGTTGTCACTGTGCCTGTTGGTATAATTGATTTTTGAATTGATCTGCAGTTTGTCGTTCACTTTGGAGTTTACCGACATGGAGATCGTGTTGCGTTTATAACCCGTATTCGGAACGATCCATTTGTTGCTTACATTGGTAACGGAAAAACGCGCCGAGGTTTTATCAGTACCACCATCAATGCTGATGGAATTGGTTAATGTTTGGCCTGTATTGAAATATTCTCTTGTCTGGTTGGGATAAGGTCTCCATAAAGTTCTTTCAGTACCCTGTGCCTGTGTAATGGGATCAAACTGGTAGAACATCTGACCTGCGAATCTCGGACCATATGCTGAACTGGTTGCGCTGGTGCTCGGCCCATCAGGTCCTGCATGAAAAGAATAATAAGGATTGCCATCAGTACCCTGGCCATACTCGTATTGCATATCAGGCCACCGGTTCACTTTTTCCATGGATGCATTGGAGTTAACCGTTATGCCCCAACCTTTTCTTTTGCTGCTTCCTGATTTGGTCGTGATGATGATGGCACCATTGGCACCACGTTGGCCGTACAATGCCGCAGCACCCGGACCTTTCAATACGGTTACTGATTCAATATCCTCGGGGTTAAGGTCATTCAAACCACTTCCATAATCAGCAGGCATATTATCACTGCTGGTGCCATATACGGCTTCTCCACCAATGGCATTCCGGCGACCGCTGCCCTGGTTGATCACTACCCCGTCAACAACGATCAGCGCTTCGTTATCTCCTGTTAAATTATTTTCACCACGCAGAATGATTTTGTTGGAACCTGCAGGCCCGCTGTTGGAGCGAACAAGGTTCAGTCCTGCCACTTTTCCTGACAAGGCATCAGTCCAGTTAGCAGATACCGCTTCAGTCAGCTGGTCTCCTATGATAGTGGTGGTGGAATAACCGAGCGCTCATTCTTCTCTTTTGATACCAAGTGCTGTTACC
>CBDUBK010000582.1:0-1873 GCA_965365375.1 uncultured bacterium
CCGCCGCTACTTTTAATGCACCAAAACCTTTGAAGAGTACACTAAAATCAATCAGCATGCCCACGCTGATGAGAAAGAAGGGAATGAAGAAAGCGTTTCCAACAAATTCAATGCGGTTCATAAGGGGTGAAGTATGTGGAATGAACCTGTTGAGTACAAGTCCGGCAAGAAAGGCGCCGATGATGTGCTCGAGTCCTGCCAGTTCCGCCAGGAAGGCACCTAAAAAAACCATGGCCAGTACAAAAATGTATTGGGCAACGGGTTCTTCATAATTTTTGAAGAACCATCGGGCGACCAGCGGAAAGATAAAAAACAGGATGGCACCGAATCCTGCAGCGGAGAGTGCCAGCTTCACCCAGAAAGCAGTGCTGATATCACCCTTGGTCATGCCGGCAACACCTGCCAGCACAAGAAGTGCGAGGATGTCGGTGATGATGGTACCACCAATCGTCAATGTTACCGACCGTATCCTGGAGATCCCATAACGGCTGGCGATGGGGTAGGCGAGCAGGGTATGGGTGGCAAACATGGAAGACACCAGTATGGAAGCAGGCCAGCTGAATTGCAAAAGATAATGAACGGCGATACTACCGAGGATCATAGGTATGAGAAAAGTGAACAGTCCGAATACCACGCTCATCCCGATACTCTTCCTGAATTCTTCAAGATCTATTTCCAGTCCTGCAGTGAACATGATGTACAACAGTCCTACCGTACCAAATAATACGATGCTGCTGTCGCGCAGGAGGAGGTTGAAACCATAAGGACCGATGATGGTACCGGCAATGATCAGTCCAATGATATGCGGCACCCTGATCTTATTGAAAAGTATGGGTGCGAAGAGTATGATAAAAAGCACCAGTGAGAAAATAATCACCGGGTTGCTTAGCGGGAGACTGAAATCAATATCACTCAAAAAATACATTGCAGTTCATTTATCCTTTCTTTTTTTCCAGTTCCAGGTTGTAGATCACCTTACATCCTTCCCTGATAATTTCACGTTGTCCTTCCAGGCGCGTTGCATCAACCACTCGGAGGCGTACGATCATCCTGGTTCCTTTCGCGGCCTCTGCTGATTGGTTATCTACAAGTTCAATGGTATTGCCCGTATAATAACCTGTATAAACCCTGAGCAGTTCATTGTTCACCATGGCTTTGGCAATAAGGGCCCTGGCTTCGTAACTGATCTGCCAGTCTTCTGTTTTGGTATCACCAACAGCGGATGTGGCACAGCTTGTTTCAGTGCAGGTCATTTTTACCAGCCAGTTGCCGGCAAGCTGGGGATCGATGATATGCGTGCTGTCTGTTATGGTGCTGTCCTGTTTTTGTTCCCTGGCTGCCAGTTCATTTTCCCTGAGCTCTAATGATTTTTCTTTGACGGTAAGTTCCTGTTCTTTACGAAGAAGGGAATCAGCCCTGTCCTGCAATGCTTTTTCCCTTGCTGCGTCATTGCAGCTGGTGGATGCCAGTACCAGGCAGGTAATCAATAATATTTTCCAGTTCATGAGAAGCTTTTATATGCGGGGTAAAGTTACCGATGTATGGTTCCTCCATTGCGTAAGCGCAAATTCTAATCCGGATTTAATATGAGTTCGTTTAGTGGGGGACCTGGTTCAAATAAACTTACATCGTACCAGATCCTTCTCCCGCATAATATGCATGAGAGATCGATGCGCCTTCGGCGGGATCAGGATTGCATACAGGCTGCGGTGCTCCTGGTCCTTCGTCGCACGGTTGCTGGTTGAAAGAACGATGAACCTGCGGTGCTCCCCAGGATGACAAAGGGTCGATCAGAGAATGAAGTTTCTAAAAAACTGCGAAATGTTTTTTGTTTTCTCCTTTTACAAAGGCGTAAACGTTGGTGACAACACCA
>CBDUBK010000583.1:0-1872 GCA_965365375.1 uncultured bacterium
GAAATCAAATGGAAATGTTGTTGCCAAATCTGTACTGCAAAAATTCACAGGTTCTATTTTTTATGAAAGGTTTCATGGTGGTGTAGCAAATGCGGGAAGCAGTAACCCCCTGAAAGAAACAACAAGATTTGACCTGGTCTATCGTGGATTTGGAAAACCTTGCCCGCCTCATATTAATGTGCTGCCGGTTCAACTCAGTCTGGCCAATGGCACTGACGCTAATTTTACTTTGCGTGGAAGCGCCTCAGTTACCCAACCTGGCACCTGTCCTATCACCACCAGCATCAACCTGCCTGAGGCAGGTGGTATCCAGCCATTGAATCCACTTTCTGTACAAGCCTTGTCGGGTTTCAAAGCATGGGTGGAGGAAACAGCAGATGGGCTCATTATTGAATTTATGTTTTCCAGCAACAATGTGATCCCCGGTGCCAAAATCACCCGTTCAAATTGCCAGTTCACCAGCGAGTCTTTGCATAACCTTGGTGTTGGACTTGAGGGTTTTGAATTCAAACCGCTGGCTTTTGAATTTGATGGTACTTCAGGTTTAAAATTGAAGTCCAGCCCTTTAGAAACCGGCCGTATGGCCACAGGTATTCTTATTGAAGCCTGGAGTGGTGTAGGTTCCCCGAGTCATTATGAAACAGATGGACTGATGAAAGCTACGCTGAGGAATTTTTAAAACCAGTTCAGAATTCAAAGTTGAAAGTTCAAACTCAGTGTACCAGAGTATGAAGTGGAAATTATTTTTTGTAAATAGAAGGTAAAATTAAAATACCGACTACCGGCTAACAAGAACTAATCGATCTCTAATGCCTATGGCTTTGAACTTTGAACTTTCAACTTTGAACTGCAATTATCGTCCATCAAAAATATTCCCGATCGGGCCGAGGATACTTCCTTCTTCTTTACGGTTGTAAGTTCCGTAAGCAATGATCTTACTGGCCAGGCGGCTCACAGGGAGTGTTTGCACCCAAACCTTGCCGGGACCTCTCAGGGTTGCATAAAACAATCCTTCACCACCGAAGATGGTATTCTTGATGCCGCCCACAAACTGGATATCATAATCACAGCTGGGAGTAAAGGCTACAATACAACCGGTATCAATTTTCAAAAGTTCACCGCTTTGCAATTCCCTTTCAATAATATGTCCGCCTCCATGAACAAAAGCAAGGCCGTCACCTTCGAGCTTCTGCATGATAAAACCTTCACCACCAAATAGACCGGTGCCAAGCTTGCGCTGGAACTCAATTCCAACCGAAACACCCTTGGCTGCGCATAAAAAAGAATCTTTCTGGCAGATCATCTTACCTCCCATGCGCATCAGGTCCAGTGGGATCACTTTCCCTGGATAGGGAGAAGCGAAATACACTTTTTTCTTTCCATGACCCACGTTGGTATAAGTAGTCATGAACAGGCTTTCACCTGTGAGAACTCTTTTTCCGGCAGACATCAGTTTGCCGAGAAAACCCTGTTTCTGGCCGGTGCCATCACCAAAAATGGTTTGCATCTGGATGCCGTCATCCATCATCATGAAAGCGCCGCTTTCCGCGATAGCGGTTTCCTCCGGATCGAGTTCAATTTCCACGCATTGCATCTCTTCACCCATGATGCGGTAGTCGAGGTTATGTGCCGATTGGCTATAGCCGTTCATTGTAGTTTTGTTTGAGGTGAAATTAAGAAATAAGCCATTAGCCAATAGCCATTGGACTTTCTAGCGTCCCCCCTGATTCAAAATTCAGTTAACCGCGAAGGACGCAAAGAAGAAACGCAAAGCATTGTACACAATTCAAATATTTTCACCGCAGACACTTTGAATCCAGTACATTACTTACCGCCTTCCTGCCTTCCCGGCCTTCCTTTAGTCGAATAATA
>CBDUBK010000584.1:0-1872 GCA_965365375.1 uncultured bacterium
CCAGCAACCATACCGGCACATGGGTTCCTGCACCCGGAATGGCCTTCACTTTGGCATCAGTATCAAGCGGACCAAGATAATTGATCAATTCCACCACGTCATTGGGAAAATCGTTGATATCACCCCTGATGTTACGCCTGAGTGCATAGGATGTAACATGATCAGTTCCCGGTGCCCTGCCGATACCCAGATCAATACGGTCAGGATAAAGGGAAGCCAGGGTTCCGAATTGTTCGGCAATAACAAGTGGTGCATGATTGGGTAACATCACACCCCCGGACCCAACCCGGATCTTTTCAGTGCCTCCTGCCACATATCCAATCAAAACCGATGTGGCTGAGGAAGCCACACTTTCCATATTATGATGTTCCGCGAACCAGTAACGTTTATATCCAAGGGTTTCAGCATGCCTGGCCTGTTCCAGGCTGCGCCTGAAAGCGTCACCTGCTGAACGGTCGCCTTCCCTGATAGTTGCGAGATCCAGAATTGAAACCGGTATAGAAGCTAATTTTTTTTCCATGATATTTCTTTAAAGATACAGGAGGGCCGGAACCCTCCTGATCATAACCAAACCTAAAACAAAGCCTGCCATAATAAAGCCAGCCTAAATATGTGAGGGATTAAAAACCTCATCGTTTACCATTTTCTTTTTGAAGGGCGCGACCATCAGCTGCTCAATGGGCTGTGATTTTTTACCCCTGCTGAATTTTACAATCAGCTTATCGAAGATGGCATACATCACAGGTACCACCACCAGCGTGAGGAACAATGAACTGATCAGCCCCCCGATAATTACCCAGGCAAGACCATTCTTCCACTCTGAACCTGCACCTGCTGCAAGCGCGATCGGTAACATACCAATCACCATGGCGATCGTTGTCATAAGGATCGGGCGCAGACGGGCATGGTTGGCATCAAGCAATGCCTGGTAAGTAGTAGCACCTTCTGCTCTCCGCTGGTTGGTAAAATCTACCAGCATGATCGCGTTCTTCGCTACAAGACCGATAAGCATGATCAATCCAAGGATGGTGAAAAGATTCAGTGAATTATTGGTGAGTGCCAATGCAAGAAGGGCACCAATGATTGACAGGGGAATAGAGAACAATACCACCAGCGGGTATACGAAACTGTTATACAGCGATACCAGGATCAGGTAAACCAGTACGATGGCTGCCAGCAGGGCAATACCCATGGAACCAAAACCCTCGCTCTGGTTTTCCATATCACCTGACCAGATATAACTTACTCCTGTTGGTTTTTTGATTTTATCAAATGCGGCCTGCCATTCAGCGGCTACAGTACCAGTTGGTCGTCCTACAGTCTGTGCCTGCACAGTTACTGATGTACTCTTATCTCTTCTTTCAAGCTGGCTGGGACCCGAACTCTGGCGGACCGTTGCAAACTGTGAAAGTCTTACCTGCTCTCCTTTATCATTCAGGAATAATAAATTGCTTACATCATCAATGCTCTGGCGGTCAAAACTTCCATAGCGGATATTGATATCGTATTCATATTCACCCTGGCGGAACTTACCATTGTTGTTTCCACTGAAAGCAGTTTGCATGGTAGCACCAACTGTTGACAGGGAAAGCCCGAGTGAAGCCATTTTATCACGGTCCACCTGCACATTGATCTCCGGGTTTCCTGCCTCAACAGAAAGTTTCATTTCTGTTGCGCCTTCAATGTTTTTCAACTCATTCATGGCTGCTTTCGCAAATACCATCACACTATCCAGTTCCGGGCCTACCACTACAAGTGATAAAGGCGCCTGTTCTGCCGTACCCAGGATACTCACAGGAACAGTTTTCACTTTTGCTCCAACCAATATGGGTTCCAGTTCCCTTTTGATCTTAGCAGCGTAAATATTGGAAG
>CBDUBK010000585.1:0-1847 GCA_965365375.1 uncultured bacterium
AAAAAGCATGGTATGGTGGGTGGAGGCAACGAACAGGTGTTCAATATAATCCTCTTCCCTTGTACGACCGCCCACAGCACCACGGCCGCCACGTTTCTGTGCACGGAACTCGGTGGCTGAAGTCCGTTTAATATAACCCAGGTGAGAGATGGTGATCACCACATCCTCTTCCTTGATCAGGTCTTTGATACTTACTTCATTATCGAGATAGGTGATCTCGGTTTTACGGGCATCACCAAATTTATCCTTGATCTCCTGTAATTCGTTCTTGATAATATCATAACGCATGCCTTCATTGGCAAGGATCTCTTTAAGATGGGCGATCAGCTTCATCAGCTCATCATATTCCATCTTGATCTTATCCCTTTCCATGCCGGTCAGGCGCTGGAGGCGTAATTCAAGAATTGCTTTTGCCTGGATCTCATCCAGCCCCCAGCCTGCATTCACCAGGTTTTCTTTTGCCACCTCGGGTGTTGCGGAAGCGCGGATCAGGGCGATCACTTCATCAAGATGGTCAAGTGCAATGAGATAACCCTGGAGTATATGCGCTCTTTTTTCTGCTTCCCTTAATTCGAATTGTGTACGGCGCACCACCACTTCATGGCGAAACTCCACGAATTCGGAGATCAGTTCTTTGAGACTGAGAATACGCGGCCTTCCTTTTACAAGGGCCACGTTATTGATGCCATAAGAAGTTTGCAGTTCAGTGAATTTGAAAAGCTGGTTGATGATCACATTGGCAACAGCGTCACGCTTGAGGTCAATGACGATTCGTGTGCCTTCCTTATTGTTGGATTCGTTGTTGACATGGGCGATGCCTTCAATGATCTTTTCATTCACCAGCTGGCCGATGCGGTCGCAAAGTGTATCACGGTTTACCTGGTAAGGAACTTCCGTAATGATGATCTGTTCACGTCCGCTGTTCTTGGTCTCAACTCTCAATTTTCCGCGAAGCACGACGCGGCCCCTTCCAAAATGGAAACCTGCCTGGATCCCGTCCATGCCATAGATGGTACCACCTGTTGGAAAATCAGGTGCTTTCACATACTGCATGAGTTCATCAATAGTGATCTCGCGGTTATCGATATAGGCTACGCAGCCATCCACTACCTCGCTGAGGTTATGGGGCATCATATTGGTGGCCATACCAACAGCGATACCGCTGGAACCATTGATCAGGAGTTGGGGTATACGTGTGGGAAGAACGGTTGGTTCATGAAGTGAGTCATCGAAATTGAGCTGGAAGTCAACAGTATCCTTGTCGATGTCCTGCAAAGTGGCTTCAGCCCTGCGGTGCATCCTTGCCTCGGTATACCTCATTGCCGCCGGGCCATCACCATCCTGGCTTCCGAAGTTACCCTGGCCATCAACCAGTGTGTAACGCATGTTCCAGTCCTGCGCCATACGTACCATGGCATCGTAAACAGATGAATCACCATGGGGATGGTATTTACCCAGAACCTCACCCACAAGACGGGCGGATTTTTTATAAGGGCGGTTGAAGGTCATGCCCAGTTCATTCATGGCGTAAAGAATACGCCTGTGAACCGGTTTCAGGCCATCCCTTACATCAGGAAGGGCACGACCCACGATGACAGACATCGAATAATCGATGTAGGCCGTTTTCATTTGTTCCTCGATGTTTACGGGTATGATCCTGTTGATATCGTTCGTTTCCTCAGGTTTGAAATTTTCTTCCATTCTTCAGTGTATTACTGCTATTTTTTTGTACCGGAATTTCGGTCCGCAAATGTACCCCATTTATGCTTAGAAACCTTACAAAACCGGACTTAAAAATTAGTGCGTAGAGTGGAGAAACAGGGCGGTAAGACCTCCTTATCTCGTAT
>CBDUBK010000586.1:0-1827 GCA_965365375.1 uncultured bacterium
CACCGCCGGTTTTTTTCCTTTATCCTCGTAACCAAAACCCACGGTATTTGGGTTTTGGAGAACACCACTTCCGCCTAAAGCATATTTTTTATTGATATTGATCTTCACATCAAAATCTGACCAGACACCATAAAATTCACGGGCAACATATGGATTCGGGTGCCATCCTTCCACATCATATTCTGAAAGTTTGGGATACCATTGTGTCATGGTATAACGGACACCCGTAGCCGGATTATCCCTTCCGCTCCTGCGCACCTGCAAGGGAACCTGTGAGGTCCATTCAAGTTCAAGATTCACTTTGGTACCGGGGAGAATGGGACGGTCCAGAACCACTTCGAGAATGGTCTCATGCATTTTCAATTCCTGGTTGCGGCCATTAAGTTTTACATAAGAAACTTTCTGGTAACCAATTTCATTTTCCTTTAAATGAAGGATACGGTCCTCCACGCGGCTGTCCCAGTCAGGCAGTTCATTACCATACTGGTCACGCTGGGCGGAAATACCACCCTGCCTCCTGCTTCTTACATCCATCATGCTGTTAGGCTGAAAAGCATTCCAGTACAGGTGATAGAAAATACGCTTCAAGGTATCCGGGGAATTGTTACTATAAACAAGTGTTTGTTTTCCTGAGAGCTTATTGGTAGCTACATCCATATCTACAACCATGGAATATTTTGCATGTTGCTGCCAGCGGTCTGGCTGGGCTGATACAGCCAGGGCAAGAATAAGGATAGAAGATAGAAGAAAATATTTTTTCATGTGCCGGGGATAATAATGATCGAATATGATCAGAGGGTGAGACTTTCTTTGATAAGCCTTCCGTTCTTTTCAAATAATAAATGTTTTTTCTGCAGTTCGTTTTTTTCCACTTTTATACGGTATCGTTCTGTATTGCCGGGAACCAGGATGATGGCGGCATCGCTGACCTTCCATTCACCGTCAGCATATTTACTTTTTTTGAAACCTTCAATTACTTCAGACGGTAATTGTTCGTAGGTGGTTGGCTTCTCCGTTTCCTTCCAGGTACCATCGTTGCCATATTTGGCAATCATTTTAATACTGTCCTGGATAAAATAAACTGTTACTCCTTTGAGCTGGTCCTTATATTCTACCTGGCTGGCCTGCGGATACTGCTTTGAAAAAGCCGTGGTGACTTCAGCAGGAATTTTTCGAACCTGTGCTTCCGCCAAAAGGGAAAAAAATAAAATCACAAAAGCCAGCCCAATGGTTTTCTTCATCGTGGGAATGTTTGGTATAGATCCTCAAATTTGATGCTTAAAATTACAAAGCTCTCAGGCTTTTCCCTGCAATACGATTACCAGCTCACCTTTAACAGTTTTTTGCCTGAAATAATCATGTACCTCCTGCAAACTGCCCCGGGCTGTTTCTTCAAACATCTTGGTGAGTTCCCGGCTTACACTGCATTGGCGGTCAGCTCCGAAATATTTGATCAGATCCTCAAGTGTTTTTACCAGCCGCATGGGTGATTCATAAAATATCATCGTGCGGTCTTCCTCTGCCAGTTTGGTAAAAAGTGTATGTCTTCCTTTTTTCAGAGGAGGAAAACCTTCAAAAACAAAACGGTTCGTAGTCAGCCCGCTGTTAACGAGTGCCGGTACAAAAGCTGTGGCACCTGGCAAGGTTTCTATTTTTACCTGGTGTTTGATACATTCTCTCACCAGGAGGAAAGCAGGATCTGAAATGCCAGGTGTACCGGCATCAGTCACAAGTGCCATGGTCTTTCCCTGCAGCAACTGGTCAACCAGGTGCTGCAGGATCTTATGTTCGTTATGCTGGTGATAGGGTGTAAGAGGTTTCTGGATC
>CBDUBK010000587.1:0-1820 GCA_965365375.1 uncultured bacterium
ATCTGTAAGCAGTTTCGCGGTGGCATCCATTTTACGAAGAGTCAGCACAGTGCTGTGAAATCTCCTGATGGCTTCTTTCTCTTTCACGTCCGGGGTGGTCCATGGTTTCCTTGAATCTATTTCTTTGGCGGTCACGAAATTCAGGATTAGCCCGTCTGGATCTTCGAAAGAAAGGGTCTCTTCACCAAACCTTTCAGTGACCGGCCGGATTTTGACTTTCAATTCTTCAAATCTCTGTTTCCAGAATTCCAGGCTGCCAGCCGGAACGGAATAACCTATTTCTGTAGCCATGCCGGTACCTGTCCTGCCTTTCTGAATTCCTTCCCAGGGGAAAAAAGTAAGAATACTGCCGGGACTGCCGGTTTCATCCCCATAATAAAAATGATAGGTACCCGGATCATCAAAATTGACTGTTTTTTTCACCAGCCTTAATCCCAAAACCCTGGTATAGAAATCATAATTGCGCTGGGCTTCGCCTGCTATTGCTGTTATATGGTGTAAACCAAGTATCCTGTTTTCCATGATGTTTGTTTTTACCCCCCCTGATATAGGAGAGGTTATGAGCAAATGTAGCCCCAAGGGGACCCCTGATCCATTGTGGTAGGATAAGAAAAAGTAGTGACCTGGATCAAGTTTTGGCAACCACCAGGTAAGCCGGTGACTGATGGCATTTTGATCATTTAAACATTCGTTTATACTTTTTAGTACAAATTAGATTTACCTTTGCGGCATGAAATCAGATGCACTTAAAGATCCGCAGGTGATGGATGATGACAGGGCTACCATTGAACAAACCGTTCTCAGTGAATATAAATATGGTTTTGTTACAGATATTGAAGCCGATGAGGCGCCAAAAGGTCTCACGGAAGACACGATCCGCTTTATTTCCGCCAAAAAAAATGAACCCGACTGGATGCTGGAATGGAGGTTGAAGGCCTTCCGCCAGTGGCAGAAAATGCAGGAACCTCATTGGGCCAATCTCAATTATCCAAAGATCGATTACCAGGATATCATTTATTATTCGGCACCCAAGCAAAAAGTTGCACCGGGTAGTCTTGATGAGATAGACCCTGAATTAAGAAAGACCTTTGAAAAGCTGGGCATCTCCCTTGATGAACAGAAAAGGCTCACCGGTGTTGCTGTGGATGCGGTGATTGACAGTGTTTCCATCGCTACAACTTTCAAAGAGCAGCTCGCGGAACAGGGCATCATTTTCTGTTCCATGAGTGAAGCCATCCAGGCACACCCGGAACTGATCCGGCAATACCTGAGTTCAGTAGTTCCTGTTACGGATAATTATTTTGCCGCCCTGAATGCTGCTGTATTCAGTGACGGTTCCTTTGTTTATATCCCCAAAGGTGTCCGTTGCCCGATGGAGCTTTCAACTTATTTCCGCATCAACGCGGAAAACACAGGCCAGTTTGAACGCACCCTGATCGTGGCGGAAGCAGGCAGTTATGTCAGCTACCTCGAAGGATGCACAGCACCCATGCGTGACGAGAACCAGCTGCACGCCGCCGTCGTTGAACTGGTCGCGATGGATGATGCGGAGATCAAGTATTCCACCGTGCAGAACTGGTATCCCGGCAATGCGGAAGGCGTCGGCGGCATCTACAACTTCGTCACCAAGCGCGGCCTGTGCCAGGGCAAACGCTCCAAAATCAGCTGGACGCAGGTGGAGACGGGCAGCGCGGTGACGTGGAAGTACCCGTCCTGCGTCCTCAATGGCGAGGACAGCGTGGGCGAGTTCTACTCGGTCGCCGTCACCAACAACCACCAGCAGGCCGACACCGGCACCAAGATGATCCACAACGCGCGCG
>CBDUBK010000588.1:0-1772 GCA_965365375.1 uncultured bacterium
TGGTGGGCATTACCATGAAAACCTGGGATTACACCGCAAGCGGGGGATCCAAAAAAGAAACAGGCTGTTGCAACCTGGATAGCTTCAATGACGCCCGCATGGCAGCTGTTCAACACGGCTTTCCTCATTACATTCTCGATATCAGGGATGAATTCGGAAGTTTCGTGGTGGATAATTTCGTGGATGAATACCTCGCAGGCCGTACACCAAATCCCTGCGTGCTTTGTAATACCCATATCAAATGGAGAGCCCTCTTAAAAAGAGCCGATGCTCTGGGTTGTGATTTTATTGCTACTGGTCATTATGGTAAAGTTCACCAGCATACAAATGGAAGATTTGTAATAAGCAAGGGTGTTGATGAAACCAAGGACCAGAGTTATGTGCTTTGGGGATTGCAACAGGATCTTTTAAGCAGGACGCTTTTACCATTGGGGGGTTACCGTAAAACGGAGATCCGCCAGATGGCAATGGATTTTGGTTATCCTGAACTGGCTAAAAAAGCGGAGAGTTACGAGATCTGCTTTGTGCCTGATAATGATTACCGGGGTTTTTTGAAACGTAAGGTGGAAGGTCTTGAAGAAAAAGTAGCCGGCGGCTATTTTGTTGATAAGGAAGGAAAGATACTGGGACAACACAAAGGTTATCCTTTTTACACCATTGGCCAGAGAAAAGGCCTGGATATCACTTTTGGCAAGCCTGCCTATGTTACGGCCATCGATCCCGATACTAATACCGTTGTACTCGGTGATGAATCAGACCTTGAAAAAGAGGAAATGAAAGTGGCAAAGGTCAACTGGATCAAATACGAAGGACTTTCAGAAACCATGGAAGTCACCACCAAGATCCGTTACAAGGATAAAGGCAGCGCCTCCCTCATCAGCCCGGATGCGGCTGGTGTTTCCGTACGCTTTTTCGAAAAAGCAAAAGGGATTGCTGCTGGCCAGAGCGCTGTATTTTATGAGGGGGATGATGTAATTGGCGGAGGTATCATCCAGCGCCCGGCAGTTTTTTAGATTCGGATGCAACAAAGGCGCTCGTCCGCCTGTCCTTTAGGGTGTTGTCAACTCAGCAAGTTTTTATTAGCTTTAACCCCTATATGTAAACCGGTTATAAAAACCGGTTTCGAATCCATTTACTTATGAGAGCAAAACTGAACCTCTTCACCCTGATCCTCGGTACGGTCCTTCTTTTTTCCTGCGAAAAAAAAACCGAAGAATTCCAGTCTGATTCCCTGTTGGATTATACCATGCTGGCCCCGGGCAAATACATTACTTACCGGCTTGATTCCACCGTTTTTGTCAATTTCGGACGGAACACTGAAGTTCATTCCTTCCAGGAAAAACATGTGGTTGACGCGCAGGTTACCGATAATCTCGGCCGTACTGCCTACAGGATCTTCCGGTACCTCAGGGATACTGCCGGCCAAAGCCCTGTCTGGACACCAGCAGGATCTTACCTGGTTACGCCAACCAATAATACCATCGAAGTGATAGAGGACAACCTTCGTTTTGTGAAACTGGTTTTGCCTGTAAAACAGGATATAACGTGGAAGGGTAACCGTTTTTTACCTGATGAAGCTTTCAGCCCCCTGTTCAGCTTCCAGAATGATTTTGACATGGCTGACTGGGATTATACCTATACAGCGCTGGGTGAGACCATCCAGCTGAACGGTCATACCTTGGAAAACGTGATCACGGTTGATGGCATCAATGTAAATTCAAACGTTCCGGTCACTGATGTGAACAGTTATGGTTTTATTGATTTTATGCAGG
>CBDUBK010000589.1:0-1746 GCA_965365375.1 uncultured bacterium
GTGGAAGAGAATATTGTAAATGCCTCTATCAGCCGGGTACTCACTGCAACCGAACAATGGGAAGCCATCCTGGAATGCGCCCATAATATCCAGATGCAGGTAATTATTTCCAATACCACGGAAGTCGGTATTGAATTGTCCAATGATGACATCCGTCACCATCCACCCAAATCATTCCCGGGCAAACTGCTGGCGTTTTTATATGAAAGATTTAAAGCATTCGGTGGCAGTGATCATAGTGGGATGGTGATCGTTCCCACAGAGCTCATTGTTGACAATGGAAAAAAACTCGAGTCCATTGTACTCGAACTGGCACACCTGAACGGACTGGAAGACCAGTTCATAGAATGGATCGAAAAACACAATCATTTCTGCAGTTCACTGGTGGACCGTATTGTTCCGGGCAAACCTGATGATGAAAAATCAATAGAGAAGGAACTGGGTTACAGTGACCAGTTGCTCACCATGGCGGAAGTGTACCGCCTTTGGGCCATTGAAGGAAATGAAGAGATCAAAAATATTCTTTCATTCGCCCAGGCGGATGAGGGTGTGATCATTGAGCCTGATATCGAGATCTACCGGGAACTCAAACTGAGACTGCTGAATGGAACACATACGCTGAGTTGTGGTGTTGCTTTTTTAGCGGGATTTGAGACAGTGAAACAATCCATGGATGATGAAACAATGGCTGGCTATATTTCCGAACTGATGCAGCAGGAGATCGCGCCGGCCATTCCTTATACACTTGATCATTCGAAAGCCATTGCCTTTGCGGGTAAAGTGCTGGACCGTTTCCGCAATCCCCATATCAAACATAAATGGATCAGCATCACCATGAACTACAGTTCCAAGATGAAGATGAGGGTGCTGCCGGTTTTGCTGAAACATTATGAGCAGCACCAGGAAGTTCCCCAGAGGATCGCATTGGGTTTCGCTGCCTATCTGTTGTTCATGCGTGCCACGCATAAAAAAGCTGCACAGTATTTTGGTGAATACAAGGACGCATCCTATTTGATACAGGATGACCAGGCGGAGATCTTTTATAAGCGATGGGCGGGTCTTACTACAGCGGCATTGGTGAAAGAAGTGTTGGGTGATACATACTGGGGAACGGATCTGAATGCATTGAATGGTTTCAGGCAGGCTGTTACCGACCAGTTGAATTTAATGATGAACAACGGGGTGAAAGATGCCTTGGAGCATCTCCCTGTTAAAAATATTTATGCTGCATGAAGCAGGTGGTAATGAAAGTGCACCCGGGTGATAATGTGATCGTGGCCCTGCAGGACCTGGCGAAGGGGCATGCTGTTGAATACAAGGGCGAACCCTATATTTTACAGGATGACATTCCCGCCAAACATAAATTTTTCGAAAAGGACCTGGAAGCCGGTGATGAAGTGATCATGTATGGAGTGCTGGTTGGAAAGGCGCAGGAAAAGGTCAGGCAGGGAAGCAGGATGACCACATCCAATGTAAAGCATGCGGCGGATCCCTATGATTACCGGGGATCAAAATACCAGTGGCAGGCGCCTGATGTTTCTAAGTTTGTCAACCGGACTTTCAATGGTTATCACCGCAAAGATGGCCGTGTGGGCACAGCCAATTACTGGCTGTTTATCCCGACAGTTTTTTGCGAGAACCGGAATATGGATGTGATCCGTGAAGCCTTGCACAATGAACTGGGATATGCAGTCACCCACAAGTATAAAAATTATACGCACCAGTTACTGGAAGCTTATAAAAAAG
>CBDUBK010000590.1:0-1722 GCA_965365375.1 uncultured bacterium
AACCACATCTTAGTTTATTCAATTATTATAAAGAACTGATCGCTTTCAGGAAAACACAGCCCGCCCTGTTTCATCTTAACCGCCGGCAACTACATGTGGAAGTAAAAAAAGAAAAACACCTGCTGGTACTCCAGCGCTGGCATGAAGACCAGCACCTGATCTGTTTTCTCAATTTTTCTTCAAAGCAGGAACAGGCCATGCCACCTTCACTTGTAAATAACTGGGAAAAGATCTGGGATTCCGCTTCGCCACAATGGAAAGGACCACAGTCAGCGCCAAATCACATCTCGGGTGGTAAGCCAGGCAATGATGTGCTGGTATTGCAACCGCAATCAGTAGTAGTATATGCCAACAGGAAGGAAGCAATAAAATTCAAAGAGCCAGAGAGGAGCCATTAATATGAACCAATTGATCTCAACATACCGGATACAGTTGCATAAAAATTTTTCTTTTAATGAACTTGAAGAAGTGCTGCCCTATCTTAAAAGCCTTGGGATTGGTACCATCTACGCTTCTCCTGTTTTTAAAGCCGTTCCCGGATCCAATCATGGTTATGATGGACTTGATCCCGAAGAGATCAACCCGGAGATTGGAAACCTGGATCAGTTATCCGCCATCAGCCAACAGCTAAGGACTGATGGTATCCAATGGTTGCAGGATATTGTGCCCAACCATATGGCTTTTGACCCGCGCAATAAATGGCTGATGGATGTGCTGGAAAAAGGCCCCCAGTCTCCATTTGCAAAATATTTTGATACAGCCTGGGCAAGTGAAATTTTTGAGGGCAGACTGATGGTTCCTTTTCTTGGATCAACGCTGGAAGAGGTTATTCAAAACAATGAACTCAGAATTGGTTATGCGGATACAGGTTTTGTATTTGATTATTTTGATAGCCACTACCCGCTGCAGCCTTTATCATACGAAACCATCTTAAGCGCAGGCAGTCCTATACCCGGTGCTATCCAGCAATGGTTAGAGCAGCTTCCAAAGGGAGAAGAAGAAAAAGCTTACAGTTCCGCATGGGAAGAATTGAAAATGCAGCTGTCGGCCATGATGAAAGATGAATCAATACGGAAATATGTTGAAGCATGTATTGAGAAGGTGAATGAGAATAAAACCCTCCTGGGTGAAATTGAATCGCAGCAGTCATACAGGCTATGTCACTGGCAGGAGTCGGATAAGCTGATGAATTACCGCCGGTTTTTCACAGTGAACGGCCTGATATGTTTGAACATACAGGAGGAAGAAGTTTTTACGCATTACCATTCACTGGTAAAATCATTAATGGAGGAAGGTATTGTACAGGGCCTGCGCATCGATCATATTGATGGTTTATACGATCCGGAATCCTATCTCCATAATCTAAGACAACTGGCAGGGGAAGAAGTGCCTGTGCTGGTAGAAAAGATCCTGGAACCCGGTGAAGCGCTTCCCAAACAATGGCCGGTACAGGGCAACACAGGTTATGATTTCCTTGCCATGGTGAATAATCTTTTCACCAACAGGAAGGCGGAAAAAAACTTTTCACGTTTTTACCGGAAACTGGTGAATGACCAGCGCTCTGTTCACGAACAGGTGCGTGAAAAAAAATCTTATATCCTCAATCAGCACATGGGTGGTGAACTTGATAATCTCTACCGCCTGTTCAGGCAGGCAGGTGTGCTTGATAAAAAAAAGCTGGCGAGTATCCGGGCGGAAGAATTGAAGGAAGTTATTGGTGAG
>CBDUBK010000591.1:0-1696 GCA_965365375.1 uncultured bacterium
CTCTTCTTACAATAATGGAAGGAATCAATAATACCATCAAAGAAACCGCCAGTGTGCCACCAATCACCAGCAACACCTGCCACCAAAGTATCTTAACCGCGGCTTTGTCCATGTAATAAGCATCTTCCGGAAGGTGAATAAAACCAGTAGCCTGTTGAAGCCATAAAAGTCCCAGGGCAAACAAGGTTCCGAAGAAAATACCTGTGAGTGTAATAATTGCCGAGTGCAGTAAAAAAACCTTTTGTACCATCCAGTTGGAAGCTCCAAGTGCTTTTAGAATCCCGATCATTCTCAATCTTTCCAGTACCAGGATAATCAGGCAGGTGATCAGGTTGATCACTGCGATGATGGTCATGATTGCTATGAGAATATTCTGGTTGGTATCCTGTATGTCGAGCCAGTCAAAAATATCAGGATAGATCTCGCGGCTGGTATTGGTTTCCCATAGTGGAGGGAAATTTTCATTCTCAAAAATCTGATAACTCACTTCCCCCATATTGTTGTAATCATGAAGGAACACCTCGTAACCCCCGATCTCATCTTCACCCCAGTTATTCAAACGCCGGATCAGTTTCATATCACCGATCGCGAAAGTTTTATCATATTGTTCGATCCCTGTTTTATAGATACCTACAATGGTCAGCCTGTCTGGCCGCATGGTGCCGTCAGGCCTTATAAAATAGATCAGGACACGGTCGTTCAATTTCAGGTTGATTTGTTTTGCCGTAGCCTGCGAAACAATAATCTCTCTCGAATAGGTACTGTCATTGAATTGCACCCACCGGCCTTCCATGAGAAAGGGTTTGAAGTGTGCGGTATCATAAGTTGAATCCAGGCCCTTCACCAATACACCTTCCATTTCCGTGTTGGTCTTGAGGATCGCATATTTTGTGGCAAAGGCATGAACCGTCTTAACCTCTGGCATGGCACTGATGCTTTTTACCAGTGCGGGATTGGCCTGGATGGCTTCTTCTTCAGCAATAGTAGCCTTCATGGGCTGGCGGTAACCGACCCTTAGATGTCCCCAGAAGCTGAATACTTTCCCGCTGACTGTCTCCTGGAAACCGTTCACAAAAGAAAGCGTGATGATCATTACAGCTACACTGATAACAGTAGCGGCTATGGACAGGCGGATGATGAACCTCGAAAAGGATCGCTGCTGGTTGAAAGCAATGCGGCGTGCGATGAAGGAGGGGAGGTTCATGTTGGTGAATGCTTTGTCATCCGTAGCTTTAGCGAAGGATGAGTGAATGGTCAATGGTGAATATCTCCTTGAATCATATTATGTAAAACCTTTGCGTATTCCTTGCGTACTTTGCGTTCTTTGCGGTTAATTATTTTACCGCAAAGAACGCAAAGGACAAACCTATATTAAAGTTTGGCATTCCCAGCGCAAAGGAAGCGCAAAGAAAAAACTCAATCTTCAGTCTTCCCTTTTTTCTGCAAAGCCGTTAAGGAAAAACAAAAATAGGCAAGCTCTCAGCCAGAATCACGACCAAATTTAATTCCCCGTACTTAAATAGCTTATTTTTAAATAGATGAAGCGATTATTTCTATTGATTTTATCAGCATCCCTTCTTCAATCCGTGGGAGCACAGGTTTATGATGAAAATATCAAATCCGTGAAACTGTACCGTGCCGGTGACCAGCTGGCCTTTCCCATGATCAGCCTGGGCAGCATGGAAGGTCTTGAACT
>CBDUBK010000592.1:0-1681 GCA_965365375.1 uncultured bacterium
ACACCACTACATTCACCATCTTCCCCTTCACATAAATGATCTTCTTCGGAGTTTTGTTCTCCATCCATTTTTGTATCACAGGATTCGCAAGCACTAAAGATTCCACATCCTGTTGAGCCGCATTCAAATCAATATTGATGGTAGTCCTTAATTTTCCATTTACCGAAACAGGATATTCCTTGCTGCTTTCAACAAGATGCTGTTCCTCCAGTTTTGGAAAAGAAGCGTCAAGAATAGATGAAGTATTTCCCAGCTGGTGCCAGAGTTCTTCACTGATATGAGGCGCATAAGGTGTGAGTAAGATCAGCAAAGGCTCCAGTATGGACCTTTTATGGCATTTGAGATCAGTCAGCTCATTCACACAAACCATGAATGCACTGACCGAAGTATTGTAAGAAAACCTTTCTGTATCCTCCTGGATCTTTTTAATGGTGCGGTGCAGGATTTTCAGTTCAGCCGCATCAGCCGCCGCTTCAGTTACGATCTTACCTTTCTGTTCATCAAAGAACAGCCTCCATAATTTTTTCAGGAAACGGTGAACACCTTCGATACCTTTTGTATCCCAGGGTTTGCTCATTTCCACCGGGCCCAAAAACATTTCATACATGCGGAAGGTGTCTGCTCCATAGCGTTCAACAATCTGGTCGGGGTTAACCGTATTGTATTTGCTCTTGCTCATCTTCTCCACTTCTGCATCACAGATATATTTTCCTTCTTCAAGCAGGAAATCCACATCACCTCCGAGGTATTCCGAATAACGTGCTATGTCCAGTTCATAACCATCTACATAATCAACATTCACATGGTTGCGGATCACATTGATCTCCGCGCCTTCGCTCACCTGGAAATTTTCAACCAGTTCTTTTTCGAGGTAGCTGATCATTTTAGGAACATCTCCATTAAAAGCCCTCAGATTTTCCGCATGCGTTTTTGATGCAAAAAGCCTTCTTTTAGCCGGCCATTTGATCTCATGGAAAAATATTTCATACACAAACCTTGAACTGCCCTGGATCATTCCCTGGTTCAGCAGTTTTTTGAATGGTTCATCAAAACCGATCAGCCCCAGGTCGTACAGCGCCTTGGTCCACATGCGGCTGTACAGTAAATGTCCGACAGCATGTTCCGTTCCTCCCACATATAAATCAACCTGTCTCCAGTAATCACTGGCCTTGCGGTCACAAAAGGTTTTGTCATTACCCGGATCCATATACCGAAGAAAATACCATGAAGAACCGGCATAACCAGGCATGGTGTTGGTCTCAAGATGCTGGCTGGTCCAGGATTCAATATTTGCCAAAGGTCCTTCACCTTCGGGACCCGGTTTATATCCCTCTACATGGGGAAGTTCAAGAGGCAGATCTTTTTCATCCAGGGGATAGGCAATGCCATCGATCCATTTACAACGCTGGAAATGGCTCACCCCAGTAACGCTGCCTGCTGAATGCGGCATCACGCATTTTATAATTTACTTTTCGTTTCCCGATGCCCATTTCCTCAAGTCGTTGAATCACCACCTCCACTGCATCCCTCATCACCATGCCATCGAGAAAACCACTGTTACTCAGTTTTGCATCCTTGGTGGGATTGGCTTCTTCGCCATTATAGTCATCCCCGATAATATTGGTACTAGGAAGATTAAAATGCCTGGCGAATTTATGGTCTCTCTCATCACCACTCGGCA
>CBDUBK010000593.1:0-1659 GCA_965365375.1 uncultured bacterium
TGATATCCAGGAAAGCCAGCCTCCTGAATTTTTGTTTTTCCTCAGCAAGTAAAACCGACCAGGTATTTTTAAAAATGCGGATCACCCGTTGGCATTGATTGTTCATTTTTATAACGGGCCAGTCTTCCCATTGTACACCAGATAATCCGGGCATCAAGAGCAGGCGACCAGTTGTTGATATAATAAAGATCCTCCGCCACTCTTGCCTGCAGGTTTTCTACCGTACTCACTGTTCCTACATAACCTTTCACCTGCGCGAGACCGGTGATACCGGGTTTTACATAATGACGGCAGGAATAAAAAGAAAGCAGGTTCTCATACTTCCGGTTATCACTGACCATATGCGGTCTTGGTCCTATGAGCGACATATCGCCCATCCATACATTCAACAATTGAGGCCATTCGTCCAGGTGGTGTTTTCTTAAAAAACTGCCGATCACCGTGATCCGCTTGTCATCCCTGCTGGCAGGCCTGGTATCCGCGTCAGCATTTACCACCATGGTCCTGAGCTTGATGCAGGTAAACAATCCGCCATTGATCTTATTTCTTTTCTGCATAAAGAAAACAGGTCCTTTTGAATCGAACCGTATAAGAATGGCGAGTAAAGGAAGCAGCCAGCTGAGGACTGTAAGGATCAGGAAACTGGAAACAATGAAATCAATACTTCTTTTAAAGACCTGGTTGATTTTTTTTTGCAACGGATGATCATATACAAAATTTTCCTGCACTACATCAAGCATGTTGACGTAGTCAATTTTTTTGAGTACAGGTTCGTCTATGGAAGCAGTTGCGGAA
Organism: uncultured bacterium; assembly: GCA_965365375.1. GTDB lineage: Bacteria > Bacteroidota > Bacteroidia > Chitinophagales > Chitinophagaceae > Flavisolibacter. The sequence continues at coordinate 796 of CBDUBK010000593.1, forward strand.
GTTTTCATTACAGCTTGTTTATCCAATGCTGTTAATGAATACGAAGCCTATGTGTATGAGGTTGCTCAGCCAAAAGCTAAAGGCCAATAGCCAATAGCTTAAAAAAGAATTTTTGTAAACCCAACATGTAATCCTGCACTCATCAGCGGCATCTCTCCCACTCCCATTTTTGAAACAGGCAATTTGAAATAAGGTTCGATTCGGATATCCCCGACCTTACCCAGGCTTCTTGAATAACCCACCGAAAGGTTAACAACAGAAAACAGGTTCCTGGAAGCGTTTTTATAACTGCGGTCATGCCATGCGGAAGTACCAGACCCTCCATAATAATAGAGATAACTGTAGTCTTCTTTTTTCATGAGGTAGGAACTCATCCCTGCTATAGCGAACCAGCTGTGTTTTTTGATCTTTGAAAAATCATATTTCACATTGACCGGTATTTCCCACATCAGGCAATTGCCCGATACTTCGGTGATCTTTGTATTGGGTGGCAGGTAGATCTTTTTTGAATTATAATATTTTCCATCACTGTAATAATCCCTGCTGGCACGGTACAGCCCTGTTTCCACGCTCCATTTCGAATGAATACGGTAGCCCAGCAGGATGCCATAATCATGACCATAATTTTCCACCTTCTGGAATTTTACAGTTGTCATATCAACACCTCCCATGATCCCGGCGTAAAACCTTTTGGGCGGATCGGTTTCAGGTGTTTTTTTCGCAACAAATTCTGACTGGAACTGATTGCTGATGGAACTGGATGCTGGTAATCCTGAAGATCCTTTCAAAGGAAATTCATTCCGTAAATTTTCAGCCCACTGCCTTGTTGCTAAAATGTCATTATCTATATCAGGTTTTTTGTCC
>CBDUBK010000594.1:0-1658 GCA_965365375.1 uncultured bacterium
CATACACTTCTTCCTGTGTATCATATTTGAATGTGATCAGGTCAGTATTGAATGCTTCCTTCAGGATCACATCACCATAATAATCCGTGAGTGTAAGCCAGCTCCATGCAAAGATGGCTTTGCCCACACCTGCATATTCATGTTTGCCTTCTTCAATGGCCCACTGGATCATGCGCATATTATTCTGGCCGATGTCATAATAATGCATCCTCCAGGTTGACTGCGCCACATCACCCGCACTGTTGGTATAACCCATTCGGTCGAAATTGCTGTTATTGGTGAAATATTGCCAGTTCTGGATATAGGCTCCGATAAAACGGGCATCATGCATGGTACCATGCCCGCCATAGTTGGCTGCCATTGCTGAAATGATCTGCGGAAGCAGGGTTTCAACCGGTACCCTTACATTGGCATTGGGGTTGGCATAGGCCTCATCAATCTTTTTGGAGCAGGAGAAGCTTGCGCCCACCAGCACCAGGAAGAAAGAAGATCTTATAATTATATTTTTCATTTTCATACTTTTTAAATTTTAGAAGTTCGCCCTGATTCCGATGTTAACACTTACGGGAGTTCCAACGTTTCCGAAATCAAATCCAAATGCACCTACACCACGGCTGCCCGCTGTATTACCATTCACAGCAGGATCTGCTCCCCTGTAATTGGTGATCAGCACCAGGTCATTAGCTGTAACAAATGCGCTCAGCGTGCGAACAAACTTGATCCTGTTCATAAAATTGGTACCAAAAGTATAGTTCAGTGAAATGTCCCTGAGGCGTGCCCAGTTTACATCTTTCTGGATGAACTCTTCTTCAGGCATGGTAGTGAAATAAGCCTGGTTGTAGAATGGAGTGATGGCAATATTATTCCTTGTAGGAGTTGCAGTATTTTCAAGACCATCAGCAAGTACACCATCAACAACTCTTGGAGTCAGGCGGTCAGCAGTCCTGTGACTTCTTCCCACTGTTGTGAGGTATCTTTCTGTTGCATTGAAAATATCTCCGCCCACTTTGAAATCCCAAAGGAAACTCAAACGCAGGTTTTTGTAGGAAAGACTGTTCACCCAACCTATTGTATAATTCGGGTTCCTGTCACCTCTCAGTTTGAATGTTGCGTCAATCAATGGCAAACCAGTGGTAGGACTGATCAGGATCTCACCCTGGTTGTTGCGCTGGTAGCCATAGGCAGTGATGCTGGTAGTAGAACCACCTACAATCAGACCGCCACGGGCATTACCATACAACCATGTATCAGAAATATAAAACTCAGGAACGTTGGCAGGGAGACCCAGTACCTTGTTCCACATTTTATTGAAGTTCACACGGCTGTTCCACCTGAACTTGGTATTCTGTACGATGTTCGCGTCAATTGCTACCTCAACACCCTGGTTCTGGTTAGAACCAACGTTGAGTGTATTCAGTACGAAACCGGTACCATAGCTGGCCCTGAACAATTCCACGATCAGGTCCTTGTTCTTGGTATTATAATAAGTGGCATCAAAAGAAATACGGTTACGGATCAGCCTGAATTCAGTACCGATCTCAAAAGTTTCCTGCTTCTCGGGTCTCAATAATGGGTTACTATTGGTAAATCCATAATAGAATCCACCGCCGCTTCCCAGGTTGTCGTTGAATACAGACTGGTTGGCATAAGGAGAACTC
>CBDUBK010000595.1:0-1638 GCA_965365375.1 uncultured bacterium
ATTGGCGCTGCTTTGTTTCATTTCATCAAGCCTGTTCTCTACCGCAGGATCACCGGAACCCAGCACCAGGAAATTGGCATTGCCATGATGATGGTAAATGGAACTGCGGATGGCATCAGGCAGTATATCAGCAGCCTTCTCACCAACCAGTCTCCCGATGAATGTAAACAGGGGTTTATCAGGATCAAGGCCAAACATGCCGGCCAGTTCTTTTTTATTTTTTCTTTTTCCTTCCTTCACCTGGTGGTCATCGTAATTTTTAATGATGAGACTATCACTTGAAGGATCCCATACATCCGCATCAATACCGTTAAGAATGCCCAGGCTTTTTCCCTGTTCATATTGTATCAGGTTTTCGATACCGTTGGCCGCATATCTTAGTTCCTCAAGATAGCTCTGGCTTACAGTGGTTACTTTCCAGGCACATTTGATGGCGCTGGCCAGGGGGTTGATATGATTGTTCCAGTCAAGCAAGCCCCATTTAAAAGTATCATAAGGGGGTAAAAGGTAATATTTCTCCCAGCCGATCCATCCCTGGTATTGTGCATTATGAATGGTAAAAACGGTAGGTATGCCTGCAAGATGGTTAAAAGGATAGGCATGTTTGAGGAAAAAAGGAATGAGACCGGTATGATGGTCATGGCAATGGATGATATCGGGTTTGTGCTGCCATTTGCCGATCCAGTCACAGACGGCGATCTGGAATGCCATGAATCTTTCGGTATCATCATCATAACCATAGATTTTTTCGCGGTCCAGCAACCCGTTGATATCAACCAGGTAGAGGTCAAATCCAAGTTTGTTGGTCTTTTCTCTTATTACAGCATAATTAAAATAGTGGGAACCCATCTGCTGGCTTCCTTCATGCACAAGTTCCCAATCATTCTGGTAAAGGAATTTTGTGCGGTACATGGGCATCACCACTTTAGCCACATGACCATATTCATTAAGGTATTTAGGCAGTGCGCCTACCACATCTCCAAGACCGCCTGCTTTAGCCACAGGAAAACATTCTGCCGATACATGAATTATCTCCATAACTGATACATCCTTGTTTGAAGTTAGACCAAAATCTTTTTCAACTGAATGATCATCACAATATTTATCATTGAAACTTACTATTTTCAACCCTTCATAATCAAATCAACCACTGTTATATGAATCAACAAACCAAATGGTCGCAGTTCAGCGTTCTGGTCTCAGTGTTTTTTTTCTGGGGCTTTGTGGCGGCCAGTAATGATATCCTGATCCCGGTATTCAAAGAAGAACTCCAGCTTTCCCAGTGGCAATCACAGATGATCTCTTTCGCTTTTTATGTGGCTTACACGGTTGGATCTCTCATATATTATTTCCTGAGTAAGGCAAGCGGCGGTGATCTTCTCAACAGGATGGGATATAAAAATGGTATTGCACTTGGTTTGTGCATATCAGCCGTGGGTACATTATTGTTTTACCCGGCAGCCGAAAATGCCTCCTTTGGTTTATTCATTACAGGTTTATTTATAGTTGGCCTCGGATTTTCACTCCAGCAAACTGCAGCTAATCCCCTGGCCATTGTCATGGGCCCGCAGGCAACAGGTTCACAACGTTTGAGCATGGCTGGTGGTATCAATAATTTTGGAACAACCATCGGGCCGC
>CBDUBK010000596.1:0-1616 GCA_965365375.1 uncultured bacterium
GAAAAGACCCGCCGCCGTGAGCAAAGGCGGATCTTAGTTCCGGAAAGCGTTCGAATACGCCCCCGAAAATCAAAGAGCAAATGGCACGTGTAGTTTCTGCCGGCATACCCACCAGCCAGGGCAGCCAGTACTGGGCCATTTCTTTTTCGCCCATCATTTCCCATGGATGAATAAAAATCGCGCAATTGAGTTTTTCAGCTGCTTCAAAAAAAGGAAGCAGGCCGGGATCGCTCAGGTTTTTCCCATTTACATTGGTGCCGATCTCGATGCCCGGCAGTTTGAGTTCTTTCACGCATCTTTCCATTTCTTTTATCGCCAGTTCAGGATCCTGCATGGGTACTGTACCAAGACCAATGAATCGTTCTGGCTCCGCTGCCACCGTTTCAGCGATATGATCGTTCAAAAAGCGCGATGTTTCCAGAGCATCGGTTGGTTTCGCCCAGTAATTAAATAGAACAGGTATAGTGGAAAGTACCTGCATGCCAACATCCGTCTCATTCATTTCCTCAATACGCACTTTCGGGTTGAAACAGTTCTCTTCCACTTCACGGAAAACCTTGTCACCCTTGATCATACAGGCTTTGCAATTGCGGTGCTCGAGGTGAATGAATTCACCATAACCAAATTTTTTGGTCCAGTCAGGCATGCGCCCGGGCATAATGTGCGTGTGAATGTCAATTTTCATGAAGGCATAAAGATAAGCCGATCACCTTCTGGGAGGCAGGTGAAGAATGGACAGGTTGAAAGGTCAGGTTTATTTTTTCACAGGGGGTTCCATCACGTGACCGCATTTGCTGCAGGTCCGCAGGGATTCACTGGAATAAAACCGCTCCATGATGGGAGGTAATTGTTTTACGATGTCTTTTACAAAAACTGATTCTTCATATAATTTGTTTCCGCATTTTTCGCAGAACCAGAGGAAGGCATCTTTTTCATCCTCCTCTTCAGCTCTTACTTTTTCAATTACAAGTCCGACTGTATTGGCTGGCCGCTGGGGAGAGTGGGGCGTCTGCGGCGGCAGTAAAAACATGTCACCTTCATTGATGGGAATATCCCTGGGTGTACCCTGGTCAATGATCTTCAATACAATATTGCCTTCTACCTGGTAATACAATTCTTCACTTTCATTATAATGATAATCCTTGCGGGCATTGGGGCCACCCACTACCATCACAATAAAGTTTTCCGCATCCTTGTAAACACACTGGTTTCCTACCGGCGGTTTGAGTAAATCACGGTTTTCATCGATCCATTTTTTGAGATTGAAAGGAGCAGCAATCATAATCCAGGTTTGAGTTGAGTCATTAAACAGCTTGTAATCAACTGTCTGGGAAAATTACAACAAATCTGCCTAAGTTTGAATCTATGAACCTCTCACTGGAAGGAAAGAACGCGATCATTTGTGGCAGCAGCCAGGGTATTGGTTATGCCATTGCGGAGGAACTGGCATTGATGGGTGCCAACTGTATTTTACTTGCCCGCAATGAATCCCTGCTCAGCACCGCGGTGACACAACTGGATATTTCCATCCGGCAGGTGCACCAGTATTACATGGCGGATTTCAGTGATCCTTCACAGGTGGAAGCAGTTGTTCAAAAAATTATAGCGAAACAGCC
>CBDUBK010000597.1:0-1556 GCA_965365375.1 uncultured bacterium
TACTGCCTGATGGAATCACCCATCCAGGAACTGTTTACAGCAGGGTGTTTACGCAAAGCCATGGAAACCGCTTTAATGATCATGTCATTAAAAGAGATCTTCACCTCACTCACTTCATTCATCTGGGCACGGGCCTGCATGGCCTGGTCCATATTGATCTCCATGGTAAGATAAAAATGTGGTGCTCCGAATTTGCTTTCGCTCAGTCGTTTCGCGATCACCTTGCGCATCTGGGAGACATCCCTGTCCGTATAACCTTCTTCACCCGTCGGTTGGTATGTTGCTGCAGGTGCTGAAGCTTTTTGCGCACCGCCAGCATCCTGGGCAGCAGGTTTATAATTATCTATATCAGTTTTTGTAATCCTTCCATTATCACCGGAACCTTTAACCTGTGAAAGGTCAATTCCTTTTTCTTTCGCCATTTTTTTGGCGAGGGGAGAAGCCTTGATCCTTCCTGATTCATCGGTGGAAGCTGAAGCTTCTGTACCGGAGGAGGCGGCTGGTGCTGTTGCGGCAGCAGTGGGAGTGGTTTTTGTTTCCGTTTTTTGTTCCTGCGTCGCTGCAGGTGCAGGTGCTCCCTGACCCGACTTAGAAGAAGCAACAATTCCTTTTACATCCACCTTGCTTTCATCACCTATGATACAGAGCAGGTCATTTACCTGGATCTTTTCACCGGCCTGCGCGCCCTGGTATAATAAAGTACCGTTCTTATAACTTTCCAGTTCCATGGTAGCCTTATCTGTCTCGATATCGGCCAGCACATCTCCTTTCTTAACCTGGTCACCTACTTTTTTATGCCAGGATGCTACCACACCTTCAGTCATGGTATCGCTCAGCCGGGGCATAAGCACCACTTCATCCATCTTAGAAAGATCCATGGATGTTGCCTGGTCTTGAGGAGGGTTATTGGCAGGAGGCACATCACCCTCCGCTTTACCAGGAGTATCAGTTTCCTGGGTTACCGGCTTTTGCATATCCGGCTGGCCTTTCTGACCGGAGGTATATTGTGATATATCCTCACCGGCTTTGCCAATGATGGCCAGTAATTCATCTACCTGGATCTTGGAACCTTTATCACCACCAACATGCAGCAGCGTTCCTTCCTTGTAGCTTTCCAGCTCCATTGTAGCTTTATCCGTTTCTATCTCCGCCAGTAATTCCCCTTTCTTTACAGGATCACCAATTTTTTTATGCCAGGCAGCTATTACCCCTTCGGTCATCGTATCGCTCAGCCTGGGCATCAGGATCACTTCAGCCATGTGGTTCTTTGATTTTGAGAGCCGAAATTAAAGCAAAACAGGGAAATGAGATTTGTAGTTTGAAGTTTACCCTTAACTGGTTTAAAGAGTTCAGGATAAAAGCAGTTTTCCAGGTATATATCCTACCTGAACAGTTCCCTCAGTTCAGTAGAAATATTGAAAGGCTGGGCCCCCAGGTTTTTAAATAGCTGTGTAACCTTTTCTTTGATCTCAGCAAAATTCCGGTGGTGGTAACCGGATGCACAGGCGATCCGCTTATCTCCTGCAAAAAGATAGAGGTATTCAAAATGTCCATTT
>CBDUBK010000598.1:0-1545 GCA_965365375.1 uncultured bacterium
ATTAAACATCACCTAATTCTATTCAACCATGTCATATAACATCAGGCAGGCAAAACCATCTGATCTTGAAACCTTATTTGAATTTGAACAGGGTGTCATCGCCAGGGAAAGACCATTTGATACTACCCTGAAACCTGACCCGATCCATTATTATGAACTGGAAAAAATGCTGCACCAGGACCATGTATATATCGCGGTTGCTGAACATGAGGGCCTGCTTGTTGGATCTGGTTATGCAAGGATAGAAACAGCCAAACCACATTTCGCACATAAGCGGTATGCTTACCTGGGTTTTATGTATGTGCGGGAAGAATACCGCGGCCAGGGCATCAATGCCCTTGTAATTGAAGCATTGGAACAATGGTCTCTTTCACAGGGCATCACTGAATTCCGCCTGGAGGTATATGTTGATAATGAGAACGCGATCAGGGCTTATGAAAAACACGGATTCAGAAAACATATGTATGTGATGAGGAAAGGCGGGGAATAAAGGAGATGGTCCATGGACCATAGACCATAGACCATAGACCATGGTCCACCTCGCAGCTCAAAACGGTTTCTCCCTATATTTGTACCGAATCAATCATGCTCTGATGAGTCAACAAATTGAAGATTTTGATGCCAACCTGGCCGGTGAAGAAGGTAAAACAGAAGAAACGAAGTCCAGTTGGTTTAAGCGGCTGAAGAAAGGTATCACCACGCCCTCCTCTGAAAAAAAAGAAGCTCCGGAAGGATTATGGACCAAGTGCCCGGAATGTAATTACATCTGCACGGTCACTGATCTCAGGGAAGCCCTCTTTGTTTGTCCAAAATGCAATTACCACCACCGCGTAGGCAGTAACGAATATTACGAGATCATTTTCGATAATAAAGAATACCAGGAACTCTTTGGAAATATCCGTTCAAAGGATTTCCTGCAGTTCACCGATCTCAAACCTTACCATCAAAGACTTGAGGAAACCTGGAACAAAACCGACCTTAAAGATTCCATGCGTGTTGCCACAGGTACCGTTGATGGCAATGGTATTGTGATCGCCTGTATGGATTTTGAATTCATTGGAGGATCTCTTGGATCTGTAATGGGTGAAAAATTCAGCCGCGCAGTGGATTACTGTCTCCAGCACCGCCTGCCTTTTATGGTAATCAGTAAAAGTGGTGGGGCCCGCATGATGGAAAGTGCTTTTTCACTCATGCAACTTGCTAAAACCAGCGGAAAATTGTCACAGTTATCAGATGCTAAACTTCCTTACATCTCCCTGCTTACGGATCCAACCTTCGGTGGCATCTCAGCATCCTTTGGTATGCTGGGTGATCTGAATATAGCGGAACCAGGCGCGCTGATTGGTTTTGCCGGGCCAAGGGTCATTAAAGAAACCATAAAAAAAGACCTTCCACCGGGTTTCCAGAGAAGTGAATTCATCCTGGAACACGGTTTTCTTGATTTTATCGTTAACAGGAAAGAACTGAGACAAAGGCTTTCAACCGTGCTGGCACTTTTCAAAAATTAAAATGGAGATCAGGAACCGATCGGCATATTACGAGTAC
>CBDUBK010000599.1:0-1544 GCA_965365375.1 uncultured bacterium
CATTCCAGCACCTGCCACATCATGCCATTCAGCTTGCGCCTTTTAGCCTCTACCAGTAATTTATCAAAAAGCAATTTACCCAAACCCTTGCCGCGCATATCCTGCGTCACATAAAGATCTTCGAGGTACATTCTCTGTCCCTTCCATGTACTGAAGCGGATATAATAAAGCGCGAAACCTTCGATCTTGCCATCCACTTCAGCAACAAAGGCCCACCATACGGGTTTATAACCAAAACCACTTTGTTCAAAATGTTCCAGTGAAACGGTTACTTCCTTAGGTGCTTTTTCATAAACAGCCAGTTCCCTCACCAGCTCCATGATCCGGGGACAATCCTCCCTCACTGCTTTCCTGATCCTGATATTCATTTTTTCCTGTTTGCTTTAAATGTTCCGTTCGGCTGGATCAGGTTCACTGCCTCCAGCGCATTTTTATCATTACGCAAAAACTGTACTGCATAACCGGCAAGGATCTTTGGTGCGAACTTATCTTTCTCAACAGGCAACAATTCATATTCGGGCTGCCCGTCAACAAACATGTACAGCGTACTGCCCTTCATATAAAATTTGATCTCCATGCCGCCCAGCTCATAGATGCCCGCATATTCCTCCAATGCTGAAGCCGCGACCGCTTTCACCCTTGGTGTTTTTTTGAATTCCAGCTTGATGGAAGAAGTTTCAAAACCAACAGCGTTCATGGATGTAACATCTCCGCCGATACCGGTATTGAACTGCATCCAGATATTCGGTGTCTCGGAAGTATCATAACGGTTCTCATCGAGTATATAGGGCACAAATACATCATAATGCAGGTGCCTCAGCCAGATCTTCCTGTTAGGTGTCAGTGAAAACAGGGAATCGTTTTCCACGTAAACATCCATCGATCCATACCCCGGGTGGGAATAGATACCTTCATAATCTTTCAGCGGGTGCGCTGGTTTTTTATCCCAGGCGTTGGTTGCTGTTTTGGTTTTTTCAGCTTCACGTGCAGACTGAACATTCTTTTCATAAGCCCTCCGCAGGTCACCGTTCCAGTCATAATAAGGCATCTTCAGCATGCGGTCAGAAACCAGGTTGCGTACAATGGAAGGCACACTGGAGCCGTCCTGGTTCACCAGTACAATGATGCCGATACTGTCTGTTGGATAAAAAGAAGTACTCGCAGAAAAACCATCAATATTGCCTCCATGCTCCACGCGGTAATGCCCTTTATAGGAAGAAAGGAACCATCCCAGACCGTAATTGGAAAAATGCAGGCCTGGCTTTTCTTTGGAAGGGAGTCCGCCACCCACTACGGTCTGCGAACTGATGGCATCTTTCAGGAATACAGGAGGCAGAATTTCTTTTCCTTTGAATTTTCCATCATTGATCCAGGCCATCACCCAGTTACTCATTTCCATTACGCTGCTGTTGATACTTCCTGCAGGACCAGCAGCATTGATATCATAATACTCTCTTTTAAAAACAAAGCTGTCCTTTCGCAAGCCATAGCCCAGAGCCACATCCTTATCCTTTGCCATCTGGTGCACGGAAAAATTACTGCGG
>CBDUBK010000600.1:0-1544 GCA_965365375.1 uncultured bacterium
TGATGTGATCCTGAAGGCTATTGAGGCCTTCCACCCGCCGGTTGTTCGCGGCCACCCGATCAAGATCAAATACATTACCCAGCTGCCCACGGTAGTGCCTTCTTTTGCTTTCTTTGCCAATTTCCCGGATGAAATCAAAACACCTTATAAGAACTACCTGGAAAACCAGCTAAGGGAGAAATTCAATTTCACAGGTGTGCCTATCCGCATATTTTTCAGGAAGAAATAAGGGAAGTGGGTAAAAAATCCACGGCCCGGTTTGGTTTTCTCGGGGAGGCGACTACCTTTGCGGCCATTAGTTAACTAAACCTAAACAAACTACAATGAAAAAATTCTTAGTTATGTTGGCTATCGCCGGTACACTGGTAGCTTGTAACGATTCAGCTGATGGTACAGACGCAGCTGCAGATTCAGCAAGAATCGCTGACTCTATCAAAAGAGCAGAAGATTCAATCAATGCTTCTCTGCCTGTTACTCCTGATACTGCAGGTCTGAAAGTTGATACAACTGGCGTTAAAGTTGATACAACTGCAAACTAATACTGTTTGAGAGTATTTATAAGGGTCCTCCATTTGGAGGACTTTTTTTATTGGAGCCCGAAACGAATTTTCACTTCGTTAATGGATTGGCTGAACCGGGTAGCTTCTTCCTTTTGCAGGTTGATGAAACTATTGTCATCTATACTGCCGATGACCTCAGTCATTTCTTCCTCTGAATCATAATTCATTTTACGGAAGGGACTTTCATAATCCTTGAGCCTTGATTCATAAATATGATCGGTCATCCACTGCCTGGTCACAAGGGCTTCATCCAGCAACTGCCTGAATGTTTTTTCATCCAGTTGCGCAGGCTGCAGATTCAGTACTTCCAGGAGGGAAGCATAGGCATGTTGCAGCTTGTCGGACTGGTAACGTTTGCCCAGTTTTTCATATTCAAGGTGCAGTTGGTCCCAGCCACTGATGCTTTCATTTCTGATCCCGTCCAGCATTTGCTGCAGGGCATCTTCAGGTACCAGTTGTCCGCCGATATTATTCCAGCTGCTTCTTTTGGGATGGGCAGTTAAAAATGATTTTAACTGTTCAAGGTTTTTTGTTTGCTGGTCCGTGCAGGTGCGCAGCAGCATATTCATACCGTAAAACACCACCAGTCTTTTGTAAACCTGGTAAGCTTCTTTGGCCTTGATGATCACAACAGGCCGGTGGTTGTTCTCAAAACCATATGCCCTGATGGTCAGCTCCCTGAAATTGAACGAATCGTCATTCAGAATCAATTCCCCTTTTTGAATCAGTTCTTCTTCAGGTAAATTGTTGGAACCGGCAGCCATGGCGGTAAATTTCCTGAGCAGCTGCAGCCCGTCAAAAATTTCATTGATACTGTCAGGTGCCAGGAAATCATACTCCACTTCCTGCAATCTTTCAATGCGTTTATCCCTGTCTACATATTTCATGGCATTGCGGGCCAGGGCATAGAGATTATACATGAACCAGTAGGCCGGCATCACCGTCAGCTGGTTTTTGGATTCATCATTACTTACCAGGCTGAAG
>CBDUBK010000601.1:0-1542 GCA_965365375.1 uncultured bacterium
GCGGTTACCCGATACCGTTACATTCACCTCGTCTGCTTTTGAAAATGATATTATCTTTTGGATCAGTGCTTTTGCCTGCTGCTCATTAAGCATAATGAATCTTTATGGGATGCTTTTGTAATATTTTTTAAACCTCAGAAAGTTTTGGCTGCATTGGTATTCAGAACGTTCACCTGTTTGAACCTGCTGGTACAACTGCCATGTGATACAGCACTGATCTGTCCCGGCTGTCCCTTGCCGTCACGGAAGGTTCCGAATGCCCTGTAATCCCGGCTGTCGCAGATCTGCACACAATTATTCCAGAACTGCTGGGTATTGCTTTGATAGGCCACATCTTCCAGCATGCCGGTGATCTTACCGTTTTCAATTTCATAGAACAACTGTCCGCCAAACTGGAAATTATACCGCTGCTGGTCGATGGAATAAGAACCTCTTCCCAAAATATAAATGCCTTTCTCCACTCCTTTGATCATATCATCAACACTCAAAGGTTCTTTACCCGGGCGGAGCGATACATTCGGCATGCGCTGGAACTGTACATTGCTCCAGCTGTCAGCATGACTGCAACCATGGGAAACATTCTGGCCGAGGATATGCACCTGGTCCCGCGTGGCCTGGTAATTCACCAGGATGCCATTGCGGATCAGGTCCCAGGACCTGGAAGGCACTCCTTCATCGTCAAATCCAACTGTATTGAGATAATAAGCCTGGTTTTTATCTGCAAATACATTTACGATCTCACTTCCGTATTTGAATTTTCCTGATTTCCATTTATCCAGCGTGGCGAAAGAAGTACCTGCATAATTGGCTTCATATCCCAGCACACGGTCCAGTTCCAGCGGGTGGCCAATGGATTCATGAATGGTAAGCCCGAGATGTGTAGGATCCAGCACCAGGTCATAATCACCCGGGGACACGGACTTCGCTGAATGTTTTTCTTTTGCATGACGTGCAGCCTGCACCGCGTCTTCCACCATATCATAAGCCTTGCCGTAAAGGAAGGCGCCATGAGGTCCCATGAATTTTTCACTGTCTACTGGTGTCAGGTATTCATAACCCATACCGATAGGCGTGCTGAGTGCATTGCGGGTTTTGAATTTTCCCGTTGCCTTGTCAGTAACTGTTACGGTAAAGTTGGGCCACAACCTGTGAATGTCCTGGTCAATATAAGAACCATCGGTAGAAGCAAAAAATTTCTGTTCATTCACAAAAGCCAGCGAGGAATTGATAAAGCTCGCGCCGGCCTTCATGGCTTCACTGTTCACTTTCATCAGCAGGTCCACCTTTTCTTTCACGGGGATATCAAAGGCATTGACCTTTATTGGAGTCTTCCATGTTTTATCTCCCAGTCCTTTTTGAGGAGCGAGTTTCACCGGCTCTTTCTGCAGGCGCGCATTTGCCTTGGCAAGCGCCACAGCCCTTGCTGCGCATTGGGCAATGCTTTCTGCGGTTACCATATTGGTAGCTGCAAAACCCCAGGTACCTCCTGCGATCACACGGATACCCACACCAAAGGATTCATTATTCGAAATACCCTGCACA
>CBDUBK010000602.1:0-1539 GCA_965365375.1 uncultured bacterium
TTTTTCACAGGTAGCCGTAGTATGGGCTAAGGATGAAGCGGGTGATATCCGCGGGCTTGTGGTGGAGCGGGGCATGGAAGGATTTTCAACACCTACCACGCATGGTAAATGGAGTCTTCGTGCTTCCGCCACCGGTGAACTGGTATTCGACAATGTAAAAGTTCCGAAAGAAAATATATTTCCCAATGTAAAAGGCCTGAAAGGACCGCTGGGCTGTTTAACCAAAGCCCGCTATGGTATCTCCTGGGGTGCTTTGGGCGCCGCCATGGATTGTTATGATACCGCACTGCGTTACAGCAAGGAAAGGATCCAGTTTGACCGTCCAATCGGCGGCTTCCAGCTGCAGCAGAAAAAGCTGGCCGAAATGATCACCGAGATCACCAAGGCGCAACTGATGGTATGGCGCCTGGGAAGTCTTATGAATGAAGGCAGGGCAACACCGCAACAGGTATCCATGGCCAAGAGAAATTCCTGCGAGATCGCGGCGAATATCGCCAGGGATGCCCGGCAGATGCTCGGTGGCATGGGCATCACGGGTGAATACAGCATCATGCGTCATATGATGAACATAGAGAGTGTGATCACTTATGAAGGCACTCATGATGTGCACCTGCTGATCACCGGCATGGATGTTACAGGTCTCAACGCATTCAAATAAGCAAAGGTTAGAATTGTGCTTCGTTCCGGGGTTTCACATCCCGGCTTAACACCAACAACATGAAAATATTTCTCATCGGCTTTATGGGATGTGGCAAGACCCACCTCGGGCGCCAGATCAGCCAGAAGCTGAAGATGCCTTTCTTTGACCTCGATGAGCAGGTAGAGGAGAAAGAAGGCATGTCCATACCGGAAATTTTCGAAAAGAATGGTGAAGAATATTTTCGGCTGCTGGAAAAAGATGTACTCCACCTGATCACAGAAAGTCATGAATCTTTTGTGATGGCAACAGGAGGAGGCACACCCTGTTTTTACAATACCATCGACTATCTCAAAAAACAGGGGATAGTTGTATGGATCAACTGTTCGACGGATTGTTTGTACCAGCGGTTGTTGAAGGAAAGGGCCAACCGGCCTTTGCTCAGCAATATTCCTGATGCCAACCTCAAATCCTATGTGATCAGGAAATATTCCAGCAGGAAGATCTATTACCAGCAGGCTTCTGTTATTTTGCCCGAAGAAAATCCTGACATCGATTCCGTCATCTCTAAAATATTTCATTCAAAATCCTGATATGCACAAGACCTTTCTGATCATTGGGACCATACTGGCCGGACTTGCAGTGGCACTTGGGGCTTTTGGCGCCCACGGACTCAAAAAATTGGTGAACGCAGATACTGTTGCCAGCTACCAGACCGGGGTACAATACCAGGTTTACCATGCACTGGCCATTATCATGATTGGTATTCTTGCGGAAAGGATCTCCAACAGCTTTATCAATTACGCTGGTTTCCTTTTTATCGGGGGCATTGTTTTGTTTTCAGGATCACTCTACCTGCTGGCTTCATTCAGGGCCATGAACAAGATCATTCCCAATATCAT
>CBDUBK010000603.1:0-1526 GCA_965365375.1 uncultured bacterium
GAAGAAAAATGGAAAGTAAAAATTACAGGTTATAAGAATGAACAGGTGGCAGCTGAAATGCTGGTGAGCATGTATGATGCTTCGCTGGACCAGTTCCGTGCGCATCAATGGAACAAACCGAGTTTATGGCCTGTGAATTACAGGATACCTGACTGGAGTGCATCGACGAATTTCAAAGCGGTGGCTTCCAGAGAAAAATATATAGCCCTTCCTTTAAAAGAATTTAATACAACATATGACCAGCTTATTGCATCAGCATATATGTTTTCGAATGAGTATAGATCGCATAGGGGAAGAGTTTCTAACCAGGCATATAAAAGAGGCAATGAAGTTTCTGCTAGTGCTCCCATGGCTACAATGAGGTTTCGTTCTGAAAGTGATTATGCTGTAGTCGCCGATTCCATTGAAGAAATACAGCTAGATGGAAATAAATCCACAGAACTTGAAATGGGAAGGCCAGTGATCAAAAACGATCCAGCCATCCAGGTCCGTAAAAATTTCAATGAAACGGCTTTCTTTTTCCCTGAACTGAGAACAGATACCAACGGCGCCATTGCATTCACTTTCACCGCTCCTGAAGCGTTGACACGTTGGAAGATCCAGTCACTGGCTCACACCAAGGCCCTGGCTTTGGGTCTTGCACAAAAAGAACTGGTCACCCAAAAAGAACTGATGGTACAGCCCAACATGCCCCACTTTGTACGCCAGGGCGACCGCATGGAGATGAGTGCCAAGATCGTAAACCTTTCAGACAAGGAGATTACCGGACAGGCACAATTGCTTTTGTTTGATGCCACAACCAACCAGTCAGTGGACGGTTATTTCATCAATACTTTTCCAAACCAGTATTTCACTGTTGCTCCGGGACAAAGTGAACTGGTGAAATTTCCTATCCAGGTTCCTTTCCAGTTCAACAATGCCCTTACCTGGAGGATCGTAGCAAGAAGTGAAAAACTGAGTGACGGTGAAGAAAACTTCCTTCCGGTATTATCCAATAAAGTACTGGTAACTGAAACTCTTGCCCTTCCCTTGCGTGGCAATGAAACCAAAAATTTCAGTTTTGATAAACTACTGAAATCAGGTGAAAGTGAAACCCTGCAACACCATGCCCTTGCAGTTGAATATACTTCCAACCCGGCATGGTATGCAGTTCAGGCCCTGCCCTACCTGATGGAATATCCATATGATTGCGCGGAGCAGACCTGGAACCGTTATTATGCCAATGCCCTGGCTTCCCATATCACGAATGCCTCTCCGCGATTGCGCCAGGTATTTGAAAAATGGAAGAACACGGATACCGCTGCATTACTTTCTGCATTGCAGAAAAACGAAGAATTTAAATCCGCCATCCTGGAAGAAACACCATGGGTGCTTGCCGCAAAAACAGAAACAGAACAGAAAAAGAATATCGCCATCCTGTTTGACATGGTGCGCATGAGCAAGGAACTTTCATCCAGCCTTGAAAAGCTGAAACAGATGCAGACGCCAAGTGGCTCATTGACCTGGTTTAAAGGTGGACCCTAAGA